>CABTAA010000137.1 GCA_902482615.1 uncultured Collinsella sp. | reverse complement strand
GACGGCCAGACGGTAACTGTCTCGCGCGGCGCCACGGCCAGTCCCAACGGTGAAACGGTGACCGTTTCTCGTGGGGGCGCACATGCTGCCGCTGCATCTGCCTCGCCTTTTGTTGCGGAGGATGCGACGGTTGTCTCGAATGACGGGCAGCAGTTTATTATTCATTTGGAACAGGTCATTGGCCATGGCGGTCAATCTACCATTGTTGCCGCCGAGCGGGTGAGCGATGGTTTGGCATGCGTTGCCAAGGTCTTTAAGCCTCTTGTGGGCGCCGAGCGTTCGGCATATCAAAAGGTGGTAAGCGCCGTAATGGGGCTTAATGGCCGCCCCGTGTCTCAAACGCATCTGCTGCCCATCTTTGCCTATCTGCACCAGGGCCTGAGCGCGACCGAAGTGGGGGCTGCGGCTCCTCAGCTGTGGGATGTTTCCATTACGCCGCTGGCCACATGCCTTTTTGATCGTCCCCGTAGCAAGAATATGGTTAAGAGCCGCGTGATTCCCGAGCTCAGCCAGGCAATTGAGCTGCTCCATACCGAGCTTGGCATTGTCCATCGTGACATTAAGCCGCAGAACGTCTACCTGTACGACAAGCAGATTGTGCTGGGAGATTATGGCTCCGCCCGCTCGCTTGCAGGATTTGACAGTCGCCTGACAAACACCATGACGCGCTCCGATGGCTATACGCCTGGTCGTGGCGGCATGGTCGACCCTCGTAACGACTGGTATTCGTTTGGCTATACAATCTGGACGCTCTACGAAAACAATGTCCACCCGCTGCAGGAGTTCATAGACGACAATACGCTTTCCGATCGCCAAGAGACGGGTGAGCCTGCGGACTTTAACCATCCGGAAGATGCGACCTTGGGGAACCTGCTCAAGGGTTTGACGTTTGAGCTATCGGGCGAGCGTTTTGGCTACGAAGAGATCAAAGACTGGATGGCCGACCCTGATCATTTCTATCGCAAACTTCCCACCATGGATGCCGGTAGTGCACGCAAACCTTACGAGTTTGCCGGCAAGCAGTATGGCGATCCGGTGTTGCTCGCTCGCGCGCTGCCCTCCAATTGGGACGAGGCCAAGCTTCGCATGAGCCAGCAACAGCTCGAAAACCTGATGGGCGACTGGGGTGAAAATGACCTGCAGACCAGGATTCACCAGTTGGTCGAAGAGGATATCCAGACAGCGTCCAACCCCGACTTGGCCCTTGCTTGCGTAATCTATGAGATGTCTAACGGCAAGATTGTGTCGTGGCGCGGCGAGGACGTCTCGCTCACCGATGCGAGCGATGCCCTCC
The DNA here is from genome assembly GCA_902482615.1 of uncultured Collinsella sp. GTDB lineage: Bacteria > Actinomycetota > Coriobacteriia > Coriobacteriales > Coriobacteriaceae > Collinsella. Next base: position 3,285 of record CABTAA010000137.1, on the reverse strand, counting down.
CGGCACGCATCGCCAAGATGGATGTCACCGAAATTGATCGCTACGCCGTCCTGTCCGGTCTCGACGGGTCAAAATCGTCAGGCGTGCTGCCTTCGGGATTTTTATCTCGCATTCTTTCTCGAGACAACGATCTCAACGATGAACGCGCAAAGCTTGCTGCCGATATTCATGAACTCGAAAAGTTGGCGCTGCACTCGAGTGATCCTCATTTCGCTGCTTGTTTATTCAAGGGGTTGCTGACGCGCAACGAGGAGAAAAGTTCTGCTGCTCAGACGGTGCTTATGTCGGTTGTTAATCGTCCGGCGGCGTTTTTTGGCGTTTGCTCGTCGGCTCACAAGCTGGATGAATTCTTGCTCAATTTTGCGGGCGTTTCTGAGATGGCGGCAATTATCTCGGCTCGAGATGCGGCAACTTCGCACGGAGCCGTCGATATAGATGTCGTGATCGATTATATGGATAAGGTCGCGGTCAATAAGAAAGCGGTTCGCGCGTTTTATCGTAAGTTTGGTAGCTATGCTGCTTGGCTGTGGCTTGCCGCCCACACCGACCTCTACGACTCGGCCCAAGGCTCCGTGGGCGAGGCGGTTAAAATTGCCCTGCTCGGATTGAATCCGCCGGCAAACACTGCCGTTTCCATGCTCATCTAGGCTGGTTCCAACGCGCGTCTTGAGGGAATCAAGCTTCGGGAAGATATGGAGCTCACGCCTGTTCCGTATGTGAACGGCTGGGAAGTCGACGGAAAGCACGGAACGCGTCCCTGTACGCGCAATGCGCTGTTTTGCGCTCAGGTCGGCGACGATGCCGTGCCACGCGGCTATGTTGCCGAGCTTATATCTCAGGGTGTTGACGAGCGGTTGCTCGCGGCTCGCGGCGTAAGGCTTCTTGCAGATGAAAGCTTGATCTCCTCTGCCGAATATGCTGAGTTCCTCGAAGATAGCCGCGGTGTTGCAGACGGCTCCTTAAAGGCTGCTATCGAGCAGGATACGCGTGATTACGGTGTCGTTGAGGGTATTGCCGATAGCGATGCTCGCGCTGCTGCCATAAAGAAGGAGCAGCGGGGTGTTTTGATGTATACCGTTCTTGTGGCGCTTCTTTACTGCATCCTTATCATGTGCTCCCGCGGTGCCTTTGGTCAGCTGATTGTTTCTTGGGGTTCGTTTGGTCCGCTTGCGGGCATTTTCCTGGCGGTTGCGTTTATTGGCTGCTTTGGTTTTCTCGCCCTCAATCTTCTGCGCTCTTATTCGGCCGCCGATCGTGTTAGCGCGCTTAGGAACGATATCGATGCCAATTCGGATGCGCTTGAACGATATTTGCTCCAGCTCGTTGAGTTTGCCGATCGTAAGGGGCAAGTTTTTGAGGAGCTTGCGATGTCGGCAGACGACAAGCCTCTTGCTCAGGTCGGTTCGCTTGCATTTTCAAGTGGTCGTGCGCCGGCGGCGTTTTACATGGATCCGCAGCTGATGGACAGACTGGGACGCTATGCTGGCCGCTTGGTCGTTTTCGTTCCGCTTGTCACCAGCGCCTTTGGGTTTATGGGAACGATGTTTGCTGATGGCGACACGTTTACCAAGCTTGACGTAGTAATGGCGATTCTCATTGGCGGCATGGCGGTCATGCTTCTCTTTGGAGACGATGCTCACCCCGGTAGCGCGAAGTCGATTCGCACCTGGCTTTTCTCTTGGATCCTGCCGATTGTCATCGAGTTTTTCCTCTGGGGTATCGTGACCATTGCACAGCTGCTTAGTATCTTCGGATTTATTGTGATGCTGATTGGCTTTGGTATCTGCGCATTCTTCTTCTACCTTTTCCTTTCCGCCTAATAGAGCGGGTCGCTCTTTTCATGAACCGTTTTGGGTCGCCAAGGAGGGTTTCTGACTCCTTGGTGACCTGTTAATTTTGATAAACGATAGGAGCATGGCATGCCCACGCTACGACTGGGGAATCTTTTCTCGGATTCCAATAATGGTCGCCAACAGCGACCGGTGGTGCCTCGACCGCAGGTTCCCAATACACCGCAACGCAATGATGGCCTCCATGGTACCGAACGACGCGCCATGGCTGCCTTTGATGACATGTTGGGTATTGAGAACGTGGCGTCTCAACGCGGCTCTCAAACAAATGCACACTCGCGTTCGAACATGGCTCAGCGAGAGATTCGAAACGACGTGGTGATCAATGAGGGCTTGGGTTCGTACGATGGACGTCCGTGTTCCATTAGGATCTACGAGAACCACCTTGAGATTATCGCCAAGCGTGAGGGGTCAACGCTCGATAACCATTCTGTGGTCAAGTCGCTTGTTCCAGGCCTGGGTCATAGCAAGGCGGTGGCGGGCAGGCTTTTCGCTCCGGGCAATTCCAATCCGCCGATTATCATTCCCTTTAATTCGCTGAGCGGGTTTCAAGAAGTGAGCGGCTTTATGCCCACGTTCGTCTTTAACCGGCGTAATCCTCAGACCAGAAAGATGGAGACGCACACTATCAAGACGGTGACCAGGGAGTTTGGGTATGCGCTTAACCGCTATGCCCAGACGCACTTCCATTACTAATAGGTAAAGGCAAAACATATGGCAAATGATAACCAGCAAGAGGGCCTGTCAGCGCAAGAGCGTCTCGCCCGTCTTTATAGTGCTCGTGCTGAGGGACAGCAAGAGGACGCGACGTCGTTCGCGGGTGAGACTGCGGGAGTGTCCATTTCGTCAGAAGTACCGCAGGCTCAAACGGTTTCTACTCAGGAGCGTCTCGACCGCCTGCGTGCGCGACGCGCCGGCGTGCCTCTTCCGGGCGATCCGGAGGCAGCAACTCCGGTAAACAACGAGGGTACGAATCGCCCTCGCTTTAACATCAATCTTTCGCGCATCGTGGACGCGATTCCCACTATTGTTCGTTTTTTCCCACTGCGTATTTTTACGGTTTGGGGGCTCTGCTCGGTCTGGTACCGCATGTACTTGAACGTTGGCGGAGACGATGTGTTGCATACGGGGCTTCCGGCGCCGGGGTATAGCGCATTCAATCCATTCGCTCTGGGCGCTGTTGTATTCATTGGTCTTCTCGTAGTTTTGACGGAAATCATTGCCGGCCCGTTGAGCATGGTCATTAAGCAACTGATCGTCGGCGCCACGTATTTCTTCCGCGGTTCCGCCGCCACCCGCGAGGCCCGCGACCGCGCCCACGCGTTCGGAGGAGGCGACCTCCGCCTGGGGGTAAGTCTGACGGATCGTGGTTTCGACGTTGGCGCGGATCTCGTTCTCGCGCTCGGCGTCGTTGGTGTCCGGGAAGCGCACGAGC
>CABTAA010000136.1 GCA_902482615.1 uncultured Collinsella sp. | reverse complement strand
CAGTACATGAAGGAGTACTGGGGCGAGGGTTCCGCGCGTGCCCGCAACTGGCAGCGTTACGACCTGGGCGGCGCCGCGAAGCTCAGCTTCGTCGAGGGCGTCGATTCCTACGTTCCCTACGCCGGTTCCCTCAAGGACGGCGTGGGCGGCACGCTCTACAAGGTCAAGTCCACGATGTGCAACTGCGGCGCCCTCTCGATCCCCGAGCTCCAGGAAAAGGCACGCCTGACCCTGGTGAGCTCCACCTCCATCGTCGAAGGCGGCGCCCACGACGTTGTAGTTAAAGATTCGCAGCAGTCCGTATCTTATCGATAAGGTTAGAGCTGCATATCAAAGGTTGAGTATCAACCACGTTATTTAGATAAAGCGAGATGCCTGCAAGTCGCAGGCATCTCGCTTGTCGTATTTGCTATCATCATGCGAGTTAACGATGTGGCGGGGCGTTCTTACCTTTGTTCGCTGCAAGTTCCGCACGCAAAGAAGAGCACTAAATGTGCTCTTCGTCTTGCGCAGGACTGTCCGCAGCAGCGAGTAAAGGTAAGAACGCCCCGCCCCAACCGAGATAACAAAGGAGCTGATATGTGCGATTGCACAGATCATAAGGACGAGATTCCTGTCTACGACGCGCAGGCCATTGAGTCCAGGTGGATGAAGGCCTGGGAGGACTCCAACCTCTTTGCCGTCGACACCGACGACAGTAAGCCCAAGAAGTACGTGCTCGAGATGTTCCCGTATCCGTCGGGCGACCTGCACATGGGTCACGCGCGCAACTACACCATCGGCGATGCCATGGCCCGTCAGGCCCGCATGCGCGGCTACGATGTGCTGCATCCCATCGGCTTCGATGCCTTTGGCCTGCCCGCCGAGAACGCCGCCATCAAGCACAACACGCAGGCTGCCGCCTGGACGTATAAGAACATGGATCAGGCGCTTGCCACGATGAAGCGCATGGGCTTCTCCTACGATCTGGATCGCATGGTCAAGACCTGCAGCCCCGACTACTACCGCTGGGGTCAGTGGATTTTTGAGAAGCTGTGGGAAAAGGGCCTGGTCTACCGCAAGAAGAACCCGGTCAACTGGTGCCCCACCTGTAAGACCGTTCTGGCCAACGAGCAGGTCACCGAGGGCAAGTGCTGGCGCTGTGGCACCGAGCCCGAGAAGCGCGACCTGGAGCAGTGGTACTTCAAGATCACCGAGTACTCCCAGGAGCTGCTCGACGATCTGGAGAAGCTCCCCGGCTGGCCCGAGCGCGTCAAGCAGATGCAGGCCAACTGGATTGGCCGCTCCGAGGGCGCCGAGGTCGACTTTACCCTGTGCGACAAGGACGGCGAGCCCATTGAGGGCGAGGAGGGTAAGATCACCGTCTTCACCACGCGCGCTGATACGCTCTTCGGTGTCTCCTTCTTTGTCCTGGCTCCCGAGTACGCGCGCCTGCACGAGCTCGTCGAGGGCACGGAGTATGAGGAGGCCGTCACCAAGATCGTCGAGGACTCCAAGCATATCTCTGCCGTCGAGCGTGCCCAGGGCACCCTCGAGAAGCACGGTGCCTTCACGGGCCGCTATGTGGTAAATCCCGTCAACGGCGAGAAGGTCCCCGTGTGGGTTGCCGACTACGTCGTGGCTGACTACGGCACCGGCGCCGTCATGGCCGTTCCCTGCGGTGACCAGCGCGACTTTGAGTTTGCCCGCAAGTACGACCTGCCGATCGTGCCGATCATCCTGGACGATGACGACCGCGCTGCCGTCGAGGCCAGCGGCGAGACCATCGACACCTTCCATGCCGAGACCGTCGACTGGGATTGCGCCCACGCTGCCGAGGGCACGCTTGTCCAGTCCGGCAAGTACACCGGCATGCGCGGCGGCAAGCACTCCGAGGGCGAGGCTGCCATCGTGGCCGACCTCGAGGCCATGGGCTGCGGTCGTCGCAAGGTCGAGTTCCGTCTGCGCGACTGGCTCATCAGCCGTCAGCGCTACTGGGGCAACCCCATCCCGGCCATCCACTGCGAGCACTGCGGCATCGTGCCCGTGCCCGAGGACCAGCTGCCGGTGACGCTGCCCGAGAACCTGGACCTTGGCGCCGGCGAGACCCTCGCCGAGTGCAAGGAGTTCTACGAGACCACCTGCCCGGTCTGCGGTCGCCCGGCCAAGCGTGAGACCGATACCATGGACACCTTCACCTGCTCCAGCTGGTATTACCTGCGCTATACCGACCCGCATAACACCGAGCTGCCCTTCTCCCGCGAGGCTGCCGACCGTTGGATGCCCGTTGATAACTACATCGGCGGCATCGAGCACGCCATTTTGCACCTGCTCTACAGCCGCTTCTTTACCAAGGCACTGCGCGACTTGGGTCTGCTGAGCGTTGACGAGCCCTTCACCAACCTGCTGTGCCAGGGCATGGTCAAGGACGAGAACGGCGACACCATGTCCAAGTCCAAGGGCAACGTCGTGCCCCCGAGCTCGGTCATCGAGCCTTACGGCGCCGACACCATGCGTCTGGCAATCCTGTTTATCGCCCCGCCCGAGAAGGACTTCGACTGGGATCCCAAGGCCGTCGAGGGCGCTAACCGCTTCATTAAGCGCGCCTGGCGTATCGTGTGGCAGCTCGTCCAGTCCGGCGACGCTAACGTGGCCTTTGACAAGTCCGCGCTCGACGAGGTCGCGATGAAGCTCTATCGCGAGCGTCACCGCACCATCGCCAAGTGCACCGAGGACTTCGACCGCGGCCAGTTCAACACCGCCATCTCGGCCGTCATGGAGCTCGTCAACGCCGCGAGCGCCTATCTCAACGCCACCGAGGGTGCTGACCGCGACAAGGCTCTGTGCTACGGCGTGGCCAAGGACATCGTGAGCGTCCTTGCCCCCATCTGCCCGTTCTGGGCCGACGAGCTGTGGCACGAGGCCCTCGGCTGTGAGGGCAATGCCTACACCGCCGCCTGGCCCGAGTTCGACCTGGCCGAGTCCATCGAGGACACGGTGCAGATCGTCGTACAGGTTCTCGGCAAGGTCCGTGGCCGCATCGACGTCGCCCGCGACGCCTCCAACGAGGAGATACAGGCTGCCGCTGAGGAAGCCGTTGCCAAGTGGCTCGAGGGCAAGACGGTCGTCAAGGCCATCTGCGTGCCTGGCAAGCTGGTTAACCTGGTGGTCAAGTAAGCGCTGCGCGCATAGCTAACATGAAAAAGCGAGGGGCGATTCCGCGGGGAGTCGCCCCTCTTTTTGGTTATGGATACTTGCGACAACACCCAATTATCCATTTCTTGTGGAGAACCTGTGCTCACGCTGACCTGCGGGTTTGTGTTGTGGTTGCACGTTTGTGCAGGTATTGGTATAGTTTGCTTGCAAATGAAGTTGTAATTGAAAGAAGTGGGGTTTCGACCCCGCTTCTTTTTTGTATGGATGGAGGTGCCGCAATGGTCAAGACCAAGACCGAGCAGGCGATCATCGACGCGCTCGAGGCCGTCGCTCCCCAGCACGATGTCGACATCGTCGATGTTGAGCTCGTGGGTGCCACCAAGGCCCCCTGCGTGCGTGTGCGTATCGAGGGTGCCGAGGGTCAGAGCCTGTCGCTCAATGACGTCACGGCCAATACCAAATGGGTCGGCGATGTGATTGAGGAGCTCGACCCCATTTCTTCGAGCTATACGCTCGAGGTGTCGAGCCCGGGTATGGCACGCCCGCTGCGCCGCCCGAGTGACTTTGCCCGCTTTGTGGGCGAGAACTGCGAGCTCACCTCCACCGCCACCGAGGGCCGTCGCAAGTACGCCGGCAAGATTGCCGCCGCCACCGAGACGAACGTGACCCTCGAGCTCGAGGACGGCGAGTCCGTTACCCTCGATTTCTCCGATGTTAAAAAGTGCAAGTTGAAGCCCACCTATGACTTCAAGCCCGCGAAGGAAGGAAAGTAAGATGGCAGCATCCGACATGATGTCCGCCCTGATGGAGCTTTGCCAGGAGAAGCACATCGACCAGCTCTACCTGATCGACCGCCTGGAGCAGTCGCTCGCCAAGAGCTATGCCGAGATCCTGCATCTTGAGTGGGGCGCCAAGGTGACCATCGACCGCACCACCGGCAAGATCTACGTCTACCGTCTGGAGCCGATCGACGATTCCATGGACGAGGAGGGCAACTTCACCGAGTTCGAGGAGATCGACGTCACTCCCAAGAACACGAGCCGTATCGCCGCCCAGCACGCCAAGGCCGAGATCAACGCCATCGTGCGCAACTCCGCCCGCGAGCAGATCTACGAGGAGTTCTCCGGCCGCATCGGTGACCTCATCAGCGGTACCGTGCTGCAGTCCACGCCCGACTTCACGATCGTCAAGATTCGCGAGGGCGTCGAGGCCGAGCTTCCGCACTTCGACCAGCGCCGTTACGAGAACGAGCGCAACGAGCGTCCGATGGGCGAGCGCTACCTGCACAACCAGCACATCAAGGCCGTGATCATCGACGTTCGCGACCCCAACTCCAACCTGCAGCCGGTTCGCGGCGAGCACAGCCGTCCGCCGATTGTCATCTCCCGTACCCACCCCGAGCTCATGCGTCGTCTGTTTGAGCAGGAGGTGCCCGAGATCTATGAGGGCACCGTCCAGATCAAGTCGATCGCCCGCGAGCCCGGCCAGCGCTCCAAGGCCGCCGTCCACTCGCTCCAC
>CABTAA010000135.1 GCA_902482615.1 uncultured Collinsella sp. | reverse complement strand
GCGGGTGAGAGGACGGGCTGGCTCAATATGCTGTGCTGAAAAGAAGGAAATCCGATTATTTTGGATTTCCTTCTTTTTCTAATTTACAGATCATTTTCCAAACAGTTTCCAGGGAAAACAGCAGCTCCTTCTGTTCTCCCTGGGTGAGAATGGAGAGATGCTCTTCAATTCCCCGGCAGACCGCCGCCCGAAGCTTGTCCATCTGGGCCTCTCCATAAGCGCTTAAGCAGATGAAAATAAGCCTCCTGTCCTGCTTGCACGGCCGGCGTTCCACCAGGCCGGTGTCCGCCAGGCTGTTGATCAGACGGGTGCTTTGCTGTTTGGATACGCCGCAGTGAGCGGAAAGGGCGGACATAGTCATACAGCCCTCCCGCTTCAGCGCCATCAGGGCGTAAAACTGAAGAGGGCTTATTTTTGCCCGCAGCGCTCCCTCAATCGGGCGGATAATCTGGTTATAAAGCATGGGAATTAATAAAAAAAGCTGTTCGGAAATCATTTTTGAGGAATCCAAGACGCGCCTCCCGGTTACTTGACAAATATTTTTCAGCGTGTTACACTTACTTAGTAAACAAATGATAACTGTTAACTTACAGTTAATATTTTACAGCAAAACCCTGATTTGTCAATGGACGGCTGACATTTTCAGAAAAATTTTTTATTTCCAGCTTTTTTTCTTAGAAAAAGTCTGGTATCATATAAAGATGTAGTAAAGGAAAAGGGGAGATACTCTCTTGAAAATCGGTCTGGACATCGGTTCCACCACCATTAAGTGTGTTGTGCTCAATGATAACGATGAAATCTTACATAAATCCTATGAACGCCACTATTCCCAAATTACGGAAAAAATTCGGGATATTCTTCAATATGTACGGGACAATGTGGTAAAGGGAAAAATCGCCCGGCTGGCAATTTCCGGTTCCGCTGGAATGGGAGTAGCGGAGAACTGCCGCCTGCCCTTTGTGCAGGAGGTGTTCGCCACCCGCGTGGCCGCCAACAAGCTGGCGCCGGGTACCGACTGCATCATTGAGCTGGGCGGCGAGGATGCCAAGATCTTGTTCCTGACCAACGGTACCGAAGTGCGCATGAACGGCAGCTGCGCAGGCGGCACCGGCGCATTTATTGACCAGATGGCCACCCTGCTGAAGATGAGCGCAGATGAGATGGATAAGGCGGCGCAGAAATCCACCCGTACTTACACCATTGCATCCCGCTGCGGTGTGTTTGCCAAAAGCGACATCCAGCCTCTGATCAACCAGGGCGCACAGGCGGGGGATATTGCGGCTTCCATTTATCAGGCTGTGGTCAACCAGACCATTGCCGGCCTGGCACAGGGCCGCCCCATCAAGGGCAATATTTTGTACCTGGGCGGGCCGCTGACTTTCTCCACCGTGCTGCGCAAAAGCTTTGACGAAACCCTGCATGTGACCGGTACCTGCCCGGAAAACAGCCTGCTGTACGTGGCGCTGGGAGCTGCGTTCTATGCAGACCAGGAGTTTGATCTGAATGAGGTTGCCAGCCGCCTGGATGAATACAGCGCCACCGCAACTTACATCAGCCTGCCGCCCCTGTTCAAGGATAAGCAGGAATATGAGGACTTCCATGCCCGCCACCTGAAAGCCTCGGTGCCTTGCGTGCCTTTTGGCGCGGACTGCGGCCCGGTGCATATCGGTATTGACTCCGGTTCCACCACCATCAAGCTGGTGGTGATCGACCAGAATGATAATATCCTGTTCACCAGCTACCAGCCCAACCTGGGCAACCCGCTGCCCCTGGTGCGGGAAACGCTGCTGAAACTGTACCAGCGGCACCCCGGTTTGCAGATCGCCAGCGTGACCACCACCGGCTACGGCGAAGAGCTGGTCAAGAATGCGTTCCATTGTGACCGCGGCCTGGTAGAAACTGTGGCCCACTTTACTGCCGCCAAGCACTTTATGCCCAACGTTGATTTCATCATTGATATCGGTGGCCAGGATATGAAGTGCTTTAAGATCGAGGACGGGGCCATCAGCAATATCTTCCTGAACGAAGCCTGTTCCTCTGGCTGCGGCAGCTTTTTGCAGACCTTTGCCCAGGCACTGGGCTATGATGTCAAGGAGTTTGCCGCCCTTGGCCTGTTTGCCGATAAGCCCGTTGACCTTGGCAGCCGCTGCACGGTGTTCATGAACAGCAGCGTCGTTTCCGAGCAGCGGCGCGGTAAGGGTCCGGGCGACATCATGGCCGGTCTCTGCCGTTCGATTATCGAGAACGTGTTCACCAAGGTCATTCGCGTTTCAAATCTCAACCGTCTGGGCGACAAAGTCGTCGTCCAGGGCGGCACGTTCCGAAACGACGCGGTGCTGCGCGCATTCGAGCAGTATCTGGGCAAACCCGTCACGCGTGCGCCCCACCCGGGGCTGATGGGCGCTATCGGTATTGCCCTGCTCGCGCGCGAGGAATGCCGCAAGGGCGACGCCGGCACGTCGTTTATCGGGCTCGATGCCGTGGAGCGCTTCGAGCATCGCGAGTTCGGCGGCGTTACCTGCCGTCGGTGCAACAACCGCTGCCAGCGCGCGGTCGTGGCATTTGGCGACGGCTCGCTTTACGTCACGGGCAATCGCTGCCCGCGCGGCGGCGCCATCTCATGGGATGAGCTCGTGCGCGAGGTTCCCGCGGCGGAGGAGCTGCGTCCGCAGGGTGCGTGCGAGGCACAGGCACCCGGCACGGGGCGCGACCGGACCGCGGCTGCCCCCAATCTCTTTGTCGACCGCGAGAAGCTGCTGTTCGAGTCGTACCCCACGGTTCCCGTCTGCGGGGGGCGCGATGTCACGATCGGCATTCCCCGTGTGCTCGAGTTCTGGGACACCATGCCGTTCTGGTCGACGTTCTTCAGCACGCTCGGCTTTAAGGTGCGCGTCTCGGGACGCAGCACCAAGGCGATGTACGAGCGCGGTCTGGCGCACGTCACATCCGACACCGTGTGCTTCCCGGCCAAGCTCGTCCACGGGCACATCCGCAATCTCGTCGACGCCGGCGTCGACCGCATCTTCATGCCCATCATCACGACGGTGCCCACCGAAAACACCGCCTCTACCAGCGAGTGGATGTGCGCCGTCGTAAAGGGATACCCCTACGTGATGCGCAATTCCGATAACCCGGAGGAGCGTTTCGGCGTTCCGTTCGATACGCCGCTGTTCCACTGGTACGACGAGGGCGACCGAAACCGCCAGCTCAAGGCGTGGTGCAAGGAGACCTTCGATATCGATGCCGACCTGGTTGCCAAGGCGACCGAGCAGGCGGACCGCGCGCAGCAGACGTTTGAGAACCAGCTGCAGCTGCGCGGCAGGCAGGTGCTCGAGAACGTGCGCGAGGACGGCGGTTACGCCGTGGTGATCGCTTCGCGCCCGTACCCCAACGTCCCGCTGGTCAACCACGGGCTGCCCAAGCTCTTCTCTGAGCGCGGCATCCCCGTGCTGACGCCCGATGCGGTGCCGGGGGTCTGCAACGTCGATCTTTCCAACAGCCGCATCGACATCGTGAACAACTACCATGCGCGCATGCTGTCGTGCGCGGTCATCGTCGCATCGACGCCCGAGCTCGAGCTCGTGCAGATGGGCAGCTTCGGCTGCGGCCACGATGCGTATCTCACCGACGAGATCGCGCGCATGATGGGCGAGATGGGCTCCAAGGTTCCGATGATGATCAAGCTCGATGAGAGCGACGTCGCCGGTCCCATGGGCATTCGCGTGCGTTCGTTTATCGAGTCGGTCAACCGTCGTCGCGCGGAGGAGCGTGCCGAGGGCGCCCGGGTGTACGCGGTCCATCCGCTCGACGACCCGTATAAGGTCAAGTACACCAAGCGCGACCGGCACGACAAGATCGCGCTGGTCCCCAACACCTCCCATGCGTTCTGCAGGCTCATGACCGCGGCGATGCGCAATCAAGGCGTGCGCGCCGAGGCCCTTGATATCGGGCGCGAGGATGCCATCCGCCTGGGCAAACGCTATGTGCACAACGACATCTGCTTCCCCGCGCAAATCGTGATCGGCGAGGCGCTCGCGGCACTCGAGAGCGGTAAGTACGACCCGCACGACGTCGCCGTGGTGACTGGCAAGTATATCGGCGACTGCCGCCTGACGCACTACATGCCCCTGCTGCGCCGCGCGCTCGACGACGCGGGATACGACTATGTCCCGGTGCTCACCAACGACGACGTCGATGCCCACAATGCGCATCCGGGCTTCAAGCTCGGCCTTGGCCCGAGCATCCAGATCGCCTACGGTCTTCCCATGATCGATGCCCTCGAGGCCATGCTTAGGCGCATCCGTCCCTACGAGCTCGAGAAGGGCGCGGCGGACGCTGCGTTCGACCGCGCGCTCGATGAGGTTATCGAGGGCATGGAGCGCTCCGGGCTGAGAGGCCAGGCGACGGGCTTCAAACGCGCGCTTGCGATCATGGACGCCGTTCCGTACGACCGCTCGAACCCGCATCCGACCGTTCTCATCGTGGGCGAGTACCTGCTCAATTTCCATCTCGGCGCCAACCACGAGATCGAGCGCTACCTCGAGGACAACGGGCTCGAGGTCATCGAGGCGCGCATGACCGACGTGATCCGCAAGACCTATTTCTACAAGCATGCGCAGTCGCGCGAGTTCCACGTCGACCTGTCGCTGTCCGAAAAGGCCTGGTACGCCACGGCGGACAACCTGTTCGAGCTCGCGCACGACCGTTGCGACCGCCTGGGCGC
>CABTAA010000134.1 GCA_902482615.1 uncultured Collinsella sp. | reverse complement strand
CTATGCTGCAAACCTCGGTGCGGAAGCGATATTCTATTACCTTGCACAGATCCTCGTACATGTTCTGGAGGATGCGCAGATTGTTTTCTGTTCCGAGATGCTTGACCTTTGCCTGAAGCAGGTGCAGGTCGTATTTAAGAGCCTCGCGCTCGAGCGCTCTTGCCTCGGGCGTGTTGGTGGAGAAAGTCTTGTCGGTCGCGCCGTATTTCATGTTGACGGTATCGACGCCAACGTGCACCAGAACCTCGATGCCGCTATCGGACTGCAGGCCCACGGCGTGACCCATGGTGACGGTCACCTTGCCGTCGCAGGGAGCGTAGACCAGGTCGTCCTCGGGCCACACGGCGCAGCCCTTGCCCAGAACCTCGCCACCAAAGACGGGATCGGGCACGTCGGCCATCTTGATGACCTTGCCCTTGACGGGCGAGCACAGCACGTCGGCGCCGGCAGAAGCAGAGATGGAGGCCGGAGCAGCAGCTGCCGCGGGCTCAGCCTTCTTCTTGAACATATCAAACAGACCCATACGTTTTCTCCTCTTGATTAAGCGCAACGTTATGCGCATGCCTATGGTGATTATAGTGCCAAATGATCAAATTGCTAAGGTGAGGGCTCGAATCGCAAGCCCTTCCAAGCCCTTCCCAAAACCTTTTCCCCAGTGGCACTCATATTGTCGATTAATCCTCGATAAGCCCCAGGTGAGCAAAAGCGTTCCAGATGCCGTCGTCATTGACGTCGTTGGTCACGCAATCGACTGCCGGTCCGGCGTTCGGCAGAACGCCGGAACTCAGTCGCCGGAACTCAATTAATCCAAGCCCTCGGTGCCGTTGGACTTGATGATCTTCTGGTATGCGAAGAAGCTGTCCTTGCGGCGGCGCTCGTAGGTACCGGTACCGTCGTCGTACTTATCGACATGGATGAAGCCGTAGCGCTTGCGCATCTCGCCGGTGCCGGCGGACACCAGGTCGATGGGACCCCACCAGGTGTAGGCGATCAGGTCGACACCGTCGGCAATGGCCTCGCCCATGGCCTTGATGTGGCTGCGCAAGTAGGCGATGCGATACGGGTCGTGGATGGAGCCGTCCTCCTCGACCTCGTCGTAAGCGCCCATGCCGTTCTCGACCACCATCAGCGGAATCTCGTAGCGAGCATAGATCTCGTTGAGGGCGATGCGCAGGCCCAGCGGGTCGATCTGCCAGCCCCAGTCGGTGGACTCCAGATAGGGATTCTTGCCGCCAAAGGTCATGTTGCCCTCGGTCATCTCGTGGTCCTTGTGGGTGCCCACGGTGCCGGACATGTAATAGCTAAAGGAATAGAAGTCGACCTTGCCGTCGGCGATATCCTGCAGGTCGCCGTCCTCCATCACAAGCTCAACATCGTTCTCGGCCCAGAAGCGCTTGGCATAGAACGGGTACTTTCCGCGCACCTGCACGTCGGAGCAGTACCAGTTCATGGCGTTCATCTCCCGCTGTGTGGCAAACACGTCGGCCGGATCGCACGTGGCGGCATAGGAAAGGATAAAGCAGTCCATGTTGCCCATCTTAAACTGCGGGTAGTGCTCGTGGGCATAGCGCACGACGCGACCGCTGGCGACAAACTGGTGATGCAGCGCCTGCATACGGGCCTGCGGCGTGGTGTGAACCGCCGAAGCCGGGCCCTCAAAGCCCTGGATCATGCTGGTTTCAAAAAGGTTGCCCATGTCCTGAGTACCGCAGTTGATCTCGTTGAAGGTGAGCCAGAACTTGACCTTCTCCTGGTAACGGTCGAAGACGGTCTGGCAATACTTCTCAAAGAAGCCGATGAGCTCGCGGCTCGCCCAGCCGTTGTATTTCTCGACCAGGTGATAGGGCATCTCGTAGTGCGAGAGGGTCACGAGCGGCTCGATGTTGTGGGCGCGCAGGCAGTCGAAGACGCGATCGTAGAAGGCGAGGCCGGCCTCGTTGGGCTCGGCGTCATCGCCGTTGGGGAAGATACGGCTCCAGGAGATGGACATGCGGAACATGTTGAAGCCCATCTCGGCAAACAGCGCGATGTCCTCCTCGTAGTGATGGTAGAAATCGATGCCGTCATGGTTGGGATAGAAGCGGTTGGGGTCGATGTCGACCGTAATCTGACGCGGTTCCTTGTAGCTGCCGCCCAGGAAGTGGTCGTCGACGGAAGGACCGCGGCCGTCCACGTTCCAAGCGCCCTCAAACTGGTTGGCGGCGGTGGCGCCACCCCAATAGAAGCCCTCGGGGAACTTGATGTTTGCCATGAGCATCTCCTTTGCATCGCGGGTCGATAAGCTGAGTATCGTCCACGCGCGCGGCAGGCAGGGGCAGGGGTGCCAAATCCGACACTTCTTTTCGCGCCCGCGGACCGACGCCGCCCCGTCCCTGATACTTCCTGATACCGACCGAAACGTGCCAAAATAAACCTGTCCTTTTTTGGCAGGTTTGTTGAGTGTAGGAGTTCGTATGGATATCAAACGCAAGATTTCCGAGGCACAGGGCCTTACCCCTACCGAGCAACAACTCGGCATCTCGGCCCTTGCCATGGGCGAAGACGCCCGTGGGCTCTCCATCAAGGAATTTGCCGCGCGCACCAACGTTTCTGTTGCGAGCGTCCACCGTTTTTGCAAAAAGCTCGGCCTCGAGGGCTTCAAAGATCTCAAGGTCGAGCTCATCCGCCTGGCAACCGAATCGGGCAACCGACGCGACGTGGACATCAACTTTCCCTTCGACGCCACGTCCACCCCTGCGCAGGTTATGGAGCGCATGGAGGGGCTCTACCAGACCACGCTGGCCGAGACGCAGGAGCTGCTCGACCCCGTGCAGCTCGACCACGCCGCCAAGCTTATCGCGAACGCCCGACAGGTCGACATCTACACGGGCTCGCACAACCTCTATCCAGCGGGAATGTTCCGCGATCGCCTGCTCTCCGCCGGTAAAAGCGCAACGTGCCACAACGGTGTCGAGGCCCAAGTGCGAACGGCGCTCGCCTCGGGTCCCGACCATGCGGCAATCGTCATCTCCTACAGCGGCCTTGCCCCCAACCTCAAGGACATCTTGCCGATCCTCAGCAGCCGGCATGTCCCGGTCATCGTCATCGGCACACCTTATTGCGCCCGCATTCACCCCGGCTTTGCCGCCTACCTTACGGTGAGTGACCACGAGAGCATGACGCATCGCATCACGCAGTTCGCAAGCCACATCGCCGTGCAATACGTGCTCGATTCGCTCTACAGCAGCTACTTCGCCAAAGATTATGCCCGCTGCTCCGAATTCCTAGAGCGCTCATTCCCCTACACCCGCCTCCCCGGGCTCAAGTGAGTAGTCATTGGGGACGTTCTTAAACGACTAGTCAAACAAGAACGTCCCCAACGACTACCCATCCGGAGCAAGACAACGCCGCAGGTAGAGGACGGACAGCGAGCGACGTCCAGGGCGAACAAGTTGGCATGAAAAAGGCGAGGCATTGACCTTCTGGTCATGCCTCGCCTTTTGAATGACAAATTGTCGCCCTGGGCGGCGCGCAGCGTCGGCCGGTTACGGCGTTTGGTAAAACGCCGTAACTACTCTCGGGCTCCGTACTGCTCGTAGTAAGCGTCGATGGCGGCCTTGAGCTCGTCGTCGATGACGACCTTACCGTCAATCTCGTGGTTGTAGAGGGTCTCGACGACCTCGGCCATGGAGACGATGCTCGCGACGGGGAAACCGTACTTGGCCTCGATCTCCTTCTGCGCGGTGGTCACGCCACCCTTGCCGACCTCCATGCGGTTGAGGGACACGATGAGGCCCTTGATCTCGACGTCGGCAGCAGCCTTGACCTTGGGATAGGTCTCGTCGATGGACTTGCCGCTGGTGGTGACATCCTCGACCATGACCACGCGGTCGCCGTCCTGGGGCTCGTAGCCCAGCAGGTTACCCTTGTCGGCGCCGTGGTCCTTGGCCTCCTTGCGGTCGCAGCAGTACTTGACCTCCTTGCCGTACAGCTCGTGGTAGGCAATTGCGGTCACGACGGCCAGCGGAATACCCTTGTAGGCCGGCCCAAACAGCACGTCAAAGTCGTCGCCAAAGTTATCGTGGATGGCCTGGGCGTAATACTCGCCCAGCTTCTTGAGCTGGTAGCCCGTCACGTAAGCACCGGCGTTCATAAAGAACGGGGACTGACGGCCGCTCTTGAGCGTAAAGCTGCCGAACTTAAGGACGTCGGACTCGACCATAAACTTGATGAACTCTTGCTTGTAAGCCTCCATGCGGGCTCCTCTCGTAATCGCGTACGTGCTCTCCAGTTTAGCGCAGGCAGGGCGTCGATGCGGGCGCGCTTTGAGGCCACGGCATTCTGTAAAGGCTTTTCGGGATCAATGGTTTTCCGAACAATGGGGTTAACGCCGGCCTTTATCTTTTTTTGACAGCCTCGTTTGGCTCACGCTACACCAGGCGAATGGCCTCCTGGACAGCACCGTAAAGGTTGGCGTCGTTGCCGAGCTCGGCCGCCTTTATCTGCGGCACGGGAATGCCGGCAAGGGTCCCTTCGTAACTCGCGAGGGCCAGCGGCATCTGCGCACGCAGGGCATCGACGAGCTCGGGATGGCACGAGATGCCGCCTGCGATCACAAAGACCTCGGGGTCGAGCACGGCCTGCAGGTTGATGAGCTGTCCGTCAAAGGCACGAGCGTAGCGGTCGAGCGCGCGCTGTGCCGCCTTGTCGCCATCCGCGATCCACTCAAAGACGCGGCGGCCGTCCACCGGA
>CABTAA010000133.1 GCA_902482615.1 uncultured Collinsella sp. | reverse complement strand
CAACGCCTCGCGCATGAACTTCTCGTCGATTTCGGTGATCGTCATCGTTCGCCTTCCCTGTTGCAAATTCAAAACGATGCTATCATTACGACTCACGGAGAGATGGCAGAGCGGTTGAATGCGGCGGTCTTGAAAACCGTTGAGCGCGAGAGCGTTCCGGGGGTTCGAATCCCCCTCTCTCCGCCACTCCTAGTGATGCACCGGCGTCATGGTTCGCTCGAACAGCGCATCGACCACGTCGGCTATCTCGGGTCGGCGCTCAAGATCGTGGCCCGATTCCCACCATATCGTGAAAAGTCGAATAATACCGCCGGCGACAAACTCAGACGTCGTCTCGAGTGACACGGGGGCCAGGGCATCCTCGGCAAGCACGTTCATCACACGCTCGCGGATGGAGCGGGCAATGCGGTCGCAAATAACGTTGGTCAACATACCCGACATGCTGCTTGCCAAAATGTTATCCATGAGCCGCTCGTGCGTCAGAATCAAATCCATGGCATCGTCCAAAATCGCGTGTCGAAGCGCGCGTACGTCCTCGGCAGACACCGCGCCGGCCTCATCGGGCTGTTTTTGCGGCAAGCCCGACATGAGCTCATCGATATAAAAGGCAAAGTAATCGTTCTTGTCGCGAAAGTGCTTGTAGAACGTCGTGCGGCGAATCATGGCGCGGTCGCACAGCATGGCAACCGTCAGGTCCTCAAAACGATGCTCCTCGAGAAGCTCGGTAAAGGCATCGAACAGGGCGCGGTAGGTTTTCTTGATGCGAAGGTCCACTGGTATCGCCATCCTCAGGGCAAAGACAACACTCGTCAATCTGTCGCATATCTTACACCTGTACCTCGCGCGCTTTGCCCCGGTGCCAACCCCGCCGAAAACACAACGCTTACCGGAAAGTTCGGCACGGTAAAACGTTGCGGGTATACTAGTAGCGTTATACCAACGGCAGCTGGCGCATGCCGCCGCGGCCATTCGAAACGGAGACATCATGATTACCGTCATCATCGGCATCGTTGTTGTCATTGTGATTGTCTGCGCCATCGCCGGCATCTACAACAACATGGTCACCAAGCGTAACCGCATCGATAACGCCTGGCAGAACATCGATACGCAGCTGCAGCGCCGTAACGACCTGATCCCCAACCTGGTCGAGACCGTCAAGGGCTACGCCAAGCACGAGCAGGAGACGCTCTCCGCCGTGATCAGCGCGCGTAACACCGCCGTCAAGGCCACCACGCCCGAGGCCAAGATGGAAGCCGACAACGTGCTGACCGGTGCGCTGCGCCAGCTCTTCGCCGTAGCCGAGGCCTATCCCGATCTTAAGGCAAACACCAACTTTACGCAGCTGCAGGCATCGCTCGAGGATACCGAGAACAAGATTAGCTATGCACGCCAGAGCTACAACGATTGCGTGCTCAGCTACAATAACGCCATTCAGACGTTCCCGGCTGTCATCTTTGCCGGCATCTTCCAGTTTAAGGAGCGCCAGGGCTTCGAGGCCGCCGAAGCAGCCCGCCAGGCCCCGACTGTCAAGTTCTAGTAGTTTGGCAGCGCATCCTTAATCGGCCAAATGCATAAACCGCCCCGTCGAATGCATACTTCGACGGGGCGGTTTCTTTTTTCGCGAAGGTCCCCCTCTAAGCGCCGTGCATTGTTAGGAGTATTCAACATAACCAAGAGCTTCGGGCGCCACGATACATGCCGAAGACCGCGAATATCCCTGCAAATCAAACGCTATAAGCCCATAACCCCGCCCATCATTCGTAGAAAACATCGAGAACTCCCGATTTTTGCCCGAGGTCGGTATGCAGGGACCTTCGATTGCAGAATACTCGCAAAAATGCACGTCGCCACCACCCCCACATGGCGCGAAGCAAAACACAAGCGCGGCCTAAAAGGCCGCGCACCATCTTTAATTCAAATCTATATTGCCCGTACGACAGCGCCAGGGTGACGCAGGCCCGAGGGCGACCTTCCTTTCCGGCGCACTCCGCAGGACGAAAACCCCCGCCGCACGAAGTGCGCAGCGGAGGTTCTTTCATGTCCGAGGACGCGCCGGAAAGGAAGGTCGCCCTCGGGCCGGACAGCTAAGACAGCTTACGCGACGGTGTAAACCCAGTTGTGCTTATCCTCGACAGCACCGGACTGGATGCCAGTCAGGGTCTCGCGGAGCTTCTTCATCACAGGGCCGATCTCGGTGTAGCCAGCCGGGAAGGTCACGGTCTCGTCGGCGCCGTAAACCTTGTTGTCGATCTCGCCAACCGGGGAGATAACGGCAGCGGTACCGCACAGACCGCACTCAACAAAGGTGCCGGCCTTGACCTCGGCCCACTCGACAGGACGCTGGTCGACGGTCATGCCCAGGTCCTCAGCGACCTGAACGAGCGAACGACGTGTGATGGAGGGCAGGATGGAGTCGGTGTGCGACTGCGGGACGACAAGCGTGCCGTCCTCCTTCACGAACAGAACGTTCGCGCCGCCGGTCTCCTCGACATAGGTGCGGGACTCGGAGTCGAGATACAGGTTCTCGGCATAGCCCTCGCGGTGAGCCTCCATCGTGGGCTTAAGGGACATGGCGTAGTTGAGGCCGGCCTTGATGTTGCCGGTGCCGTGCGGTGCGGCGCGGTCGTACTCGGAAACGCGCAGCTTGACGGGCTTGAGGCCACCCTTAAAGTACGGACCGACCGGGGTCACGAGAATGCGGAACGTGTACTCAGGAGCGGGAGCCACGCCGATCACGTCACCGGAGCCGATCATAAACGGACGCACATACAGGGTTGCGCCAGAGCCGAAGGGCGGAACCCATGCGGCGTTGGCAGAGACGACCTGCTTGACGGCCTCGACAAACTTGTCCTTGGGGAACGGGGGCATCTCCAGACGCTGGGCGGAATTGTACATGCGCTCAGCGTTCATGTCGGGACGGAAGCAGACGATGCTGCCGTCCTCGGCGGTGTAGGCCTTCAGGCCCTCAAAGACCTCCTGGCAGTAATGGAAGATGCCACCGCACTCGGAGACATGCAGGGTGTGGTCGGTGGTCAGGCCGCCCTCGTCCCACTCGCCGTCCTTCCAATGGGCCTCGTAGCTGTAATCGGTCTTCATGTAGCCAAAGCCGAGGCTACCCCAATCGATATCCTTCTTCTCGACAGTCATATGTCGCTCCTTACATACACGGTTGCATACTCGCGAACCCGCACGCAAGGACCGAGGCCGACCGCGTCGCAACGTCGCACGCCCGGAGCGTAGAGCCGGACGGGACACGCGAACAGCATCAAAGCCGATGGCATGTCGATTCGCATGCACGAGATTGTACTCCCCGTACACGTCTGATAAAACGCTTTTCTTTAACTAAGTAAAGTATTTTCATTTGACCGAAGCAAAAAGGCCCGCCACCGTAAGCGGTGACGGGCCTCAACTGTACGGTCTGCGCGCTGGCTCGAGCTAGGCGTTCTATTTACCCAGCTTGGCCTTAACCAGACCGACCACGGTCGGGATGATCGACACGGCAACGATGCCGATAATCAGCAGCTCAAAGTGCTCCTGCACAAAGGGAATGCCGCCAAAGAAGTAGCCCAGCAGCGTAAAGACCGTCGACCAGGTAATGCCGCCCAGCACGTTAAAGACGACAAAGTTGCGCCAGTGCATGCCGCCCATGCCAGCGATAAAGGGCACAAAGGTGCGGATAAACGGGAAGAAGCGACCCAGGAAGATGGCCAGGTGACCCCACTTGTCCAAGAAGTCCTCGGACTTTTTGATGCGCTCGGGCGTCATGGCCTTGACCTTGCCCGAAGCGATGATCTTGCGGCCAAAGAAGTGACCGATCATAAAGTTGCACTGATCGCCCAAAATGGCAGCGGCCCATGCGGTGGCCAGAAGCGCCACGATGTTAAAGCCGCCGTTGTGGGCAAAGAAACCCGAGGCGAACAGCAGCGAATCACCGGGAAGGAACGGGAAGAACACCACGCCCGTCTCGATAAAGATGATCAGGAACACGCAGCCGTAGGCCATAAGCGGGCCGGCGGCGATCCAGCTGGCAATCGCGGTGCGCGGGTCTTTGAGCAGCTCGGCGATAAAATTAATGAAACCCATGAAGTAAAACCTCTCAGTTGTGGGCGCGGATACGTCCAAGTTGACCAGTATACGGTTGCGGCGTCCCCTCGTGCGCAACCCCACAAAAGCATGACTCCATTACCAGCAAGTTTGCATAACTGACACCTGTCGCGCAAAGCCGCCAAGATTGTCCTTCCTAATCCCTAGCGAATCGCTATACTTTATTGAATCGCATTGCCATGGCGCTAAGGGAGGGCGGCCGGTGAGCTTTATCAATACCATTCGCGAGGACATCAAGACCGTCCAAGCGCAGGATCCCGCCGCGCAAAACGGTCTAGTCATCTTCCTTTCCTATCCTGGCCTGCACGCCAAGTGGAACCACGTGCCCGAGCACTGGCTGTGGGAGCACGGTCATCGCTCGCTCGCCCGTGTGCTCTCGCAAATCACCCGCCACATCACCGGCGTCGAGATTCACCCTGCCGCGCAGATTGGCAAGCACTTCTTTATCGACCATGCTATGGGCGTCGTCATCGGCGAAACCACCATCGTGGGCGACAACTGTGTGCTTTACCAGGGCGTCACGCTCGGCGGTACCGGCAACGAGACCGGCAAACGCCACCCAACGCTCGGCAATAACGTCACCGTGGGCACGGGCGCCAAGGTGCTCGGCAACATCCGCATCGGCAACAACGTCAAAATCGGCGGCCACTCCG
>CABTAA010000132.1 GCA_902482615.1 uncultured Collinsella sp. | reverse complement strand
CGGCTCCGTCCAACCTGTACATCGTCGGTCGCTACCTGCTGAGCCCGCTGGTCATGGACCTGCTGGCCGATCAGCAGGCCGGTAAGGGCGGCGAGATCCAGCTGACCGACGCCATGGCGCGTTCGCTCGACCGCGAGGCCAGGTACGCTGCCGTTATCGACCCGCTGTCGGGCTACGATACCGGTACCCCGTCTGGCTGGATGGCCACCAACGCCCTCATGGCTGCAAGCGATCCTCGCTTTGCCGGCGCCTTCTGGGACGCCATCGACGAGCGCGGCGGTTTGATGCGCAAATAAGCCTTCGGGCATCGACATTTACGGGTGCAGACTTCGGTCTGCACCCGTTTTTTTTCAGCCAATGTGGCAAAGGGACAGTTCCTTTGTCACATCCTGCCGCTTCACCTGATTTCCTTCCAAGCAAAAGGGCCGTCCCGTGAGGGGCGGCCCGATTTGGCTGTGGGCTTGCTTGTCAGATGCTATTCGACCGGATGGCCGCACTTGGGGCAGAACTTGGCTTCTGGCACGAGCGGGGTGCCGCAGTGGCGGCAGAATTTCAGGGCAGAAGATACGACCGGCTGCTGGTGAATTGCGGTGAGGGGTTCCTCCGTTGATTGCTGCCGTGTGTCAAATGCGGCATCGGCAGAGGGCTGCTGAGCGATCTGCTCCTGCTGAGCATGCTTCTTTCGGCGGCTGCGCTTGCGCGACTTCGCTTTAGGTGCAGTGCCGGCGATGCTTGTTTGAGCCGCGTCGCGCTTTTTGTGACGGATGCAAACGACTGCGATGCCTCCGATGATTATCAGGACAGCCGCAATCCCACCGCCAATAACGATTGGCATGTTGTCCTGGGCAAAGAAGACGAGGTTTTCGATTGGGCTGTACTGGATATTCGACTTGTAGATGTCGATGTGCAGCTTATCGAAGTGCTTTTCGTCAGGGTAAGCAATCAGTATCTTTTGGTCGTCGTCTGTGAGCATGCAGGTATAGCCACCATTTGGCTCGATTTTGCATTCGCTTCTCTGACCGGTTTTAATATCAATAAGACGCACCGCTGCGGTATTTTCATTCCAGCCTGTGGCCAGCGCAATCTTGCCGTCTTTTGAAATAGCATCAACGGATTCATCGCTATTTGTTTTGAATAGTCCGATTTGTTTTCCAGAATCTGAATCGATAATGAGTGTATTTCCGTTTGTGTAAGCGGGAAGCAGTGTTCTGGTGCTCCCTATACCGTTAAATATGAAACTATTTCCGTTTGCGACCTCATCGATATTTCCATCGTAGTCTGCCACAAAATAAGTTCCCATTATTATTTTTCTATGCATGCACAATAATATTGAATCGGACCCCTTTCTCCTTATCATGCCGTAACATTTCCCGTTATGAGGAATTTCCTTGACTGATGTGGTTCCACTAGTTGTATCGATGATCTTGAGCTGGGATTTTTTCTTTCGATACGAATTGATATACAGACGATTGCCATCTTTTGATGTAACGGCAGATACATCGCCTTGTTTGAACTTGTAAGTAAGGGTTTTCTCATTTAACTGTAAATCGAACAAGTCAACTCTCGTGGTTTCGTTTTCCTTATTCGAATACTCGATGGTGAGGGTCTTCCCATTTTCAGCTAAAGCAAAGGAGGAGACGCCCGCTTTCTTTGCGTTAATCGGGTGAGTGGTCTCTTGCTGATCTTCGATGGAATAGACGATCAGCCCATCTTCGTCTAGCCAGCAAAGACACTCGTCGTCGCAAGATACATGGACCGTTGAGAGACTGGATTTAGGTATGTTGATTTGAACGGTTTCCCCGCTCGTAAGATCGACTCTTGAGTACCCGATTACGTTGTAATCCGAGTCGCTTTCTTCGATGACGGCATAGCGACCATTATCCGTGTAGGTTAATACGTTGTGTCCATCAACAGCAATCGACTTCTCCAGCTCCGGCGTCGGTACGCCGTCAGCGAATGCCGCGGGGGGGGTGGCGAGCGGGGTCAGTGCCGCGATGAGGCCGATGGCCACGGCGGCGATCCTCCCGCCTTTTCGGATGCTCTTGAACATGGTGATCCTTTCTTTAGGCTATAAGTACCTATCCAGTATCTTCATGCCGGATTTGAAGAATCTGTTGCGCAACATTGCCAAACGGGCGCAACAAGGCGGCAGTCCCTTTGCCATAACCTGCCGGAAAGTGCGACCCATAATTATTTGGCCGAATTCTGGGATGCACTTTCCGGCTGAGGCCCCTAGCGGAAACTACGACCCGGAATTTCGACCTAGAACGGGATGCGGTTTCCCAAACAGGGCTCAACCGGAAACTGTGACCCAGTTTGGGGCCTCAAAACGGGTCGCAGTTTCCGCCTGGTTAACCCTCGCCGCCATTCCGCCATTCAGCGGTCGGCACCAGAGTCTCGTTCACAGAAAATATATGAACATATGTTCGATACACATACATCTACCTGCGTGTTTTCTGTCGAAAAACTTTGCTACTCCAAAAACTCAATCGCGTCAAGGCTTTTCTTGCCCAACGGTCGCTACCTGATAAACTATTAGGTTGCGATAACTGGCGAAGCTATGCCTCGCCAACCCACCGAGCATTTCCGTGAAGGAGGAAAAACCTGGTGACCTACGCATACACTGCCACTGAGCGCAAGCGCGTCAGCTTCGGGAAAATCCCGGAGGCCATGGAGCTCCCCAACCTTATCTCTGTTCAAAGGGAATCCTTTGAGCGTTTTAAGGACGAGGGCCTTCGTGAGGCGTTCAAGGAATCCAGCCCCATCCAGAGCCAGAACCATGTTCTCGAGGTTACCTTCGGCGAGCATCAGTTTGGCGACCCCGCGCACACCGTCGAGGAGTGCCGCGAGAAGGATATGACCTATCAGGCTCCGCTTCTGACCGACGTCCGTCTCACCAACAAGGAGACCGGCGAGATCAAGGAGCAACTCGTCTTTATGGGTGACTTCCCCATGATGACCGATCAGGGCACCTTCATCATCAACGGTACCGAGCGTATCGTCGTCTCGCAGCTCGTCCGCTCCCCGGGCGTGTACTACAGCTCCGAGATGG
Source organism: uncultured Collinsella sp. (assembly GCA_902482615.1). Taxonomy (GTDB): domain Bacteria; phylum Actinomycetota; class Coriobacteriia; order Coriobacteriales; family Coriobacteriaceae; genus Collinsella. The sequence goes on along the minus strand of CABTAA010000132.1, from coordinate 1,717 downwards.
ATTCGGGCAAGCAGATCTACAAGGCCCAGATCATCCCGTCCCGCGGTGCCTGGCTTGAGTTTGAGGTCGACAAGCGCGACCAGCTCATGGTCTCCATCGACCGTAAGCGCAAGCAGAGCGCCACGATGTTCCTGCGCGCCCTTGGCATCGCCGTCACCAACGACGACATCATCGAGCTGCTTGGCAACTCCGATGTGATCAAGCGCACCCTGGAGCGCGACACCGCTCTCACTCGCGAGGACGCCCTCATCGAGATCTACCGTCGCCTGCGCCCGGGCGAGCCCCCCACCGTGGACGCTTCCCGCAGCCTGCTCGAGGGCCTGCTCTTTAACCCGCAGCGCTACGATCTGGCCCGCGTCGGTCGTTACAAGGTCAACAAGAAGCTCAACCTCACCACCGAGGAAGAGGTCACGGTGCTCACCGACGAGGATATCGTCGCGACGCTGCGCTACCTCCTGTCCCTCGCTGCCGGCGAGCAGGGCTTCAAGGTCGACGACATCGACCACTTCGGCAACCGCCGCATCCGTACCGTCGGCGAGCTCGTCGCCAACCAGTTCCGTATCGGCATGAGCCGTATGGAGCGCGTCGTCCGTGAGCGCATGAGCTCCCAGGACATCGACGAGATCACCCCGCAGTCGCTCATCAACATCCGTCCGATCGTGGCCTCCATCAAGGAGTTCTTCGGTTCCTCGCAGCTCTCGCAGTTCATGGACCAGGCGAACCCCCTGACCGGTCTGACCCACAAGCGCCGTCTGTCCGCACTCGGCCCTGGCGGTCTTGCCGGCCACAAGTCGGGCTCCAGCCGCCGCACCAACGTGCCGACGGCCGTCCGCGACGTTCACAACTCGCACTACAGCCGCATGTGCCCGATCGAGACCCCCGAAGGCCCCAACATCGGCCTGATCGGCTCGCTCGCCCTCTACGCCCGCGTCAACGAGTACGGCTTCATCGAGGCCCCGTTCCGCCGCGTCGAGAACGGCGTTGCCACCGACCAGATCGACTGGATGACCGCTGACGAGGAAGAGAAGCACGTCATCGCGCCGGCCAACACGCCGCTCGATCCCAAGACCAACGAGTTCATCACGACCGATGCCGAGGGCAAGATCGTCCGTCCGCATACCGTGATCGCCCGTACCCGCGACTTCGACGGCTCCTTCGGCGCTCCCGCCGACGTGCCTGTCGAGGACGTCGACTACATGGACGTCTCGCCGCGTCAGATGCTCTCCGTCGCAGCCACGCTGATTCCGTTCCTTGAGCACGACGACGCTAAGCGTACGCTCATGGGCGCTAACATGCAGCGTCAGGCCGTGCCGCTGGTTCACCCCGCCGCTCCCTATGTCGGTACCGGCATGGAGCGTCGCGCCGCCCTGGACTCTGGCGAGGTTACCCTGGCCAAGAACGCCGGCGAGGTCATCTTTGCCGACGCCTCCAAGATTATCGTCAAGCATGCCGGCGGTATGGACGAGTATCACCTGGCCAAGTACCAGCGCTCCAACCAGTCTACCTGCATCAACCACCGTCCGCTCGTGCGCGTCGGTGACACCGTTGAGCAGGGCGAGCCTCTGGCCGACGGTCCTTCGACCGATCATGGCGAGCTCGCACTGGGCCAGAACCTCACCGTGGCCTACATGCCGTGGGAAGGCTTCAACTACGAGGACGGTATCGTCGTGTCCGAGCGCCTGGTGGCCGAGGACCTGGTGACGACCATCAATATCAC
>CABTAA010000131.1 GCA_902482615.1 uncultured Collinsella sp. | reverse complement strand
CAATTTCGCCGAGTGCACCATCTACCCTGCCAAAAAGGGACAGGTTTATTTTGGCAGGTTTTATCTGGGCAAACGTTGAAGCAGCAATGCAGCAAGCCGTTGCCAGCCGCGTTGAGAGATTCGTTTTTGAGAGGAGGCCCCGTGAACGCCTTTGACAGATATGCTCCGTTTATCCAAGACTTCATCTACTCCCACGATTGGGAGAGTCTGCGCTCTATCCAGGTTGCAGCGGCAGACGCCATCTTTAACACGCAAGATAATGTGCTCCTGACGGCATCCACGGCTTCCGGCAAAACCGAGGCAGCCTTCTTTCCCGTCCTGACCGAGTTTTGGGAGAACCCGCCCGCAAGCGTGGGCGCCCTCTACATCGGCCCCCTCAAGGCGCTCATCAATGATCAGTTCGTCCGTCTCAACGACCTCTGCGAAGAGGCCGATATCCCTGTCTGGCACTGGCATGGCGATGTCTCGCAGTCGCATAAGGCTAAGCTCATCAAAAAACCGAGCGGCATCTTGCAGATTACGCCCGAGTCACTCGAAGCGCTCCTGATCCATAAGCACATGGCGATCCCGCGCATGTTTTGCGACCTGCGCTATGTGGTCATCGACGAGGTCCATTCGCTCATGCGCGGCGACCGTGGCGGTCAGACGCTCTGCCTTATCGAGCGCCTCTCGCGCATGGCAGGTGTGCAGCCTCGACGCATTGGCCTTTCGGCCACCATCGGCGACCCCGAGCGCACGGGCGCTTTTCTCTCACAGGGAACGGGACGCGACTGCATTATCCCCCGTTTTGAGGAACCGCGTCGCGTGTGGCGCATCTCCATGGAGCACTTCTACAACTCGGGTCCCCAGGCACAGCAGCGAGGATTCGAGAGCGTGGGTCCTCAAGAGGCCGAAGTGCTTGCGTGCGAGCGCATTGAGGCAGTGGCACCCGCGGCGCTGCCCGCCGGCGCCCAAGACATGTGTCACGGCGGACAGCTCACACAAGAGGAGCGCCGTCAACGTCGTGAGCGGGCACGGGGCAAGGCCGCTCCCAAGGACCGCCGAACTTCCTCGGCCCCCGAGGGCGAAGTCGATATCCCACGAGCGACCGAGCAGGCGCTTCTCAACCCCACCGACACGGCGCCCGACAACGCCGATCCCGGCATGGGCTATATCTTCGAACACACCCGCGGGCGCAAGTGCCTGGTCTTTGCCAATTCACGCGAGGAGGCAGAGGCCGTGTGCTCCATGCTGCGCAGCTACTGCGAAAACCGGCACGAGCCCGACCGCTTTCTCATCCACCACGGCAATCTTTCGGCATCGCTGCGCGAGACGGCCGAGGAACTCATGCGCGATGAGGAGCAGGCGCAGACAACCGTCACCACCTCTACGCTTGAGCTTGGCATCGATATAGGCCGTCTGGAGCGTGCCTTCCAGATCGACGCGCCGTTTACCGTCAGCTCCTTTTTGCAGCGTATGGGCCGCACGGGACGCCGCGACCTTCCGCCCGAGATGTGGTTTGTCATGCGCGAGGAAGAGCCCGAGCCGCGCACGATGATGCCCGAGACCATTCCGTGGAAGCTCCTGCAGGGCATCGCGCTCGTACAACTCTATCGCGAGGAAAAGTGGGTCGAGCCGCCCGAGCTCGATCGACTCCCCTACAGCCTGCTCTACCACCAGACTATGTCGACGCTCGCCAGCACCGGCGAACTCACGCCGGCCGAACTTGCCCAGCACGTGCTCACGCTCAGCTATTTCCACCGCGTCTCGGCCGATGACTATCGCGTGTTGCTGCGCCACCTCATCAAGATCGACCATATCCAGGTCACCGAGGGCGGTGGGCTCATCGTGGGTCTCGCGGGCGAGCGCATCATTAACAACTTTAAGTTCTACGCCGTGTTCCAGGAAAACGAGGAGTTCACCGTTCGCAGCGAATCGGCCGAGTTGGGTACGATCGTCAATCCGCCACCGCCCGGTGAGCGCATCGCCATCGCCGGACACTGCTGGATTGTCGAGGAAGTGGACTGGAAGCGCCACACCGTCTTTGCCACGCAGGTCAAGGGCCGGGTGCCGGCCTACTTTGGCGACTGCCCCGGCGACATCAATACACACGTACTCGAGCGCATGCGCAAGGCGCTCAACGAGCACGCGACATATCCGTACCTCATGGGTAACGCACGGGCCCGCTTGGCGCAGGCTCGCCATACGGCCGAGATTTCGGGTGCGGGAACTAAACCGCTCATTAACCTGGGCGGCGACACCTGGGTACTCTTCCCCTGGCTGGGCAGCTACGCCTTTTTGGCGCTCGAGCGCATGCTCAAGATTAAATGTGCCGCGGAGCTGGGCCTTCGCGGACTCGACCCATCACGCCCGTACTTTATGCAGTTTAGGATGAAGGCCGACGAGGAGACGTTCTTTGAGGTGCTCGCCGCCGAGGCCGAGAAGGACTTTGATCCCATCGAGCTCGTCTATCCTGGCGAGGTTCCTTACTTTGACCGCTACGACGAATTCATTCCAGAAGAGCTCGTGCGCAAAGGCTTTGCCGAAGGCGTGCTCGACATAGAGGGCATGAAGCAGCGCGTCCGCAGCTGGCGCGACCACACATAAAACCAGTCTTTTTTGGGACGGGGAGACTTACTTGTCGTGAAGGGCAGTGCCGAGGAAGTCGACGTCAAAAGGCACGGCTTCGGCAAAGGCATAGTCGCCGTCGCTGGCGATGAGCAGGTAGTTCTCCTCGCCGCCGAACTCCGCATCGCCACACGGGACCACCCAGGCGTGGGCGAACACCTCGAGTGCCGTGGCAGCGCAGTCGCGTAGGAACGTCACATCGTTCCCCTCGTTCGAGCTCACGATATTAGCCACGTAGATGCCGCCCGAGTTCAAGCTACCCCGCACCAGGCGCAGCGCCTCAACGGTCGCCAGCCCGCGCACGGGCTCGGCACCGCCAAAGCAATCGCTCACGACCACGTCGTAGCGACGATGGCCCACGCTCGTCACACCCAAATACGAGCGAGCCTCAGCGGTTATCACCCGCAGGCGATCGCCCGCCGCGCGCTCCAGCTCGTCTAGGTAGAACCAGCGGCGCGCCAGGCGCGTAACCTCGGCATCGTACTCAATGACGTCCATGCGCAAGCTCTCGTGCGACATCAGCGCGAACTTGGGATAGGCAAACCCACCGCCACCCAGCATAAGCATACGGTCGATGCCGTGACCATAAGCGTCGCGCATCGCATCCTCGGACTCAAACACGTCGTCAAACGCACGATAGTACGCAAAGACGGGCTCTGCCCAACGCTCGCCAACGTAACTTGCGCTTTGGTAGACGCCGCCCTGCACGAGCACGCGAATCTCATCGCCGCCCTCATCGTGCACGCGTTTCACACGCGCCAACCCATTGCGGGTTCGCGCAACCTGCAGACAGGCAGCACGAACAGCGACGGCGGCCGCACCAAGCGCCGCGGCTCCCAGAGCAACGCCGGCAACGACGCCGGCAGAAACACTCGGCTTGTTCATCTAGAGCTCCTTTTGCAGATAAAGGCCATGGTCATAAAATCCAAGATGGCGATAGTACTCGCGCGTACCGATCGCGCTAATCACGTTGATGCGCGCATAACCCGCATCCCGGGCAATCTCGCACGCACGCTCAACGAGCAAACGCCCCAACCCGTGATGCTGCGCCGCCTGGCCTTGATCCCCCACGCGCGCCGCCATGCCATACACGTGCACCTCGCGAATCATCGCCTCGTCCGGCGTCGTCGGCAACTCATCCGCATGCGCGGCAACAAACGAATGGTCGGGCAGCGACAACCGCAAAAAGCCCGCGATTTTGCCCTGCGGCGTCATCCACTGCAAAAAACGCTCGCGCGTCACCGGCGTCTCGTACGCCACTTCCTCGTCAAGGGTCAGCTCATGCAAGTCGGCACCCGCCGTGCTGATCTCGCGATAGCGAATCTCGCGCACCGTCGCGCCTTCCCCACAAGCCGCCAGGCGGTTCTCAACGAGCTGACGCAGGTTGGGCTTCTTGTTGCCCACCATGATATCGTCGGAGCTAAAGTCGCGAATCATGCGGCTGATGCGGCAGAACGCCGGCGTCACCACGATGTCATCGGCCAGCACATCGAGCAGCTCATCCTCGGTATAGGGGCGCCACTCGCCACGCTCATAGCAGCCCACCAGACGCGAGCCCTCGATGAGCGCACACGGGTAGACCTTGACCTCGTCGGGCATAAAGGCCCCTTCGGTCATAAAGCGCTCGTAGTCGCGCTTGTCCCCCTCGGGCGTAGCGCCCAGCAGATTAAGCATAAAATGCGCATGGATCTTAAAGCCAAACAATCGTGCAAGCGAAAACGCCCGCTCGATCTGAGCCACCGAAATGCGACGCTCGTTGATATCGAGCAGGTGCTGGTCGAGACTCTGGATACCCATCTGAATCTTGGTGCAGCCCAGGCGGCGGATGAGCGTGAGGGCCTGCGGCGTTACGGCATCGGGGCGCGTCTCGATAACGAGCCCCACCACACGATGCTTCGCCGTCTCGTTGATACGCTGCTGGCGCTCGAGCTCTTCCATCGTTGTCGTTTGCCACTCGGCAACTTCGCCCCACGGCGTACCAGGGCCGTACAGACGACGCACCGCGCGGTTATAGCCACCCACGGCAGCATCCACACGCTCCTGCTCGTCGGCAACGCCGGCAGCAAGCTCAGCCTCGTCTGTCGCAATGCCGGCGGCCCGATAGCGCTCGCGGCGCTCTACTACCACCGGCGGCAGGGCATCGGCGGGAGCGTCATCGAGCAGACGCCCC
>CABTAA010000130.1 GCA_902482615.1 uncultured Collinsella sp. | reverse complement strand
ATGGAACAGCACGCCGCCGGCAAGCCGAACGTCGCGACCGAGCACTGCGTTGGCTGCCATGCCTGCGAAAAGATCTGCGCGCACAACGCTATCTCGTTCGACGACACCCGCGAGCGCGAGCTTGCCAACGGCAACACCCGCACGGTGCACGTGGCTGCCATCGACCACGATCGCTGCGTGGGCTGCGGACGCTGCATTGCGGCATGCAACCAGGACTGCATCAAGCCCGGCTATGAGGCCGCGGCCGACGTGCTCAACTGTAAGATCGCCGAGTACACCAAGGCCGTCGTCGACGGCCGCCCGAGCTTCCATATCTCGCTTGCCATGGATATCAGCCCCAACTGCGATTGCCATCCCGAAAACGACACGCCCATCGTCAACGATATCGGTATGTTCGCGAGCTTCGACCCGGTCGCCATCGACCAGGCTTGCGCCGACGCCGTCATGGCATCCGAGCCGCTACCCAACACCGAGCTCACCGATAGCGCGGCCAAGATGGAGCATAACCACGAGCATCTGGAGGGCGAGCAGGCGCGTGACCCCTTCTGCATCACGCATCCCGACACCGACTGGCGCGCGTGCATCGCACACGCCGAGAAGATCGGCCTGGGCACGAGCGAGTATGAGCTCATCGAGGTCAAGTAGCGCCTAGCTATTGGACAAAATAAGCGCCTTTGTAGCGTTAGTTGAGCAAAAGCCGCCTGTGAGCACAGCGCTCACGGGCGGCTTTTCGGAAGTGCGGTGAAAAATCGAATACCGCCGACTACAAACCGATTTTTGGCAACAAAACCCCAGACGTTGCTTTTTGCCTAAAAATTCTTGTCGAGGAAGTTGTCGACCGTGTTCCAGTAGAGTTCGGGGTCGATCTGCGCGCTCTTGGCGTGGGTGGCGCCATGGATAGTGAGCTTTTGCTTGACCTTGCTGGCGCACGCGTCGTAGTTTTGGTCGAGCATACTGTACGGTACAAAGGTGTCCTGGTCGCCGTGGATAAACAGCATGGGAACCGTCGCGTGTTTGAGTTGCTCCACACTGCTCGCCTTATGAAAGTCGTAGCCCGCGCGCACGTTGCACACCAAGTTTGCTACATCGAGTAAGGGAAAGCTGGGCAGGCCGAACACGTCCTTGAGCTGCAGGGAAAACTCGTCCCAAACACTTGTATAACCGCAGTCCTCGATAATGCATTTCACGTTTGCGGGCAGAGATTCCCCCGCGACGTTCATGGCAGTTGCCGCACCCATCGACTCGCCAAAGACCAGGATGCGCGCCTCGGGGTCAGCCTGAACGATTCGCTCGATCCATGCGACGACATCGAGCCGCTCGGGCCAGCCCATGCCGATATAGTCGCCGCCGGAGCGCTCGTGGGCGCGTGCGGCGGGTGCGAGTACGTTCATGCCGCGGTCGTGGAATCGCTTGACGTATCGGGCCATACCGATGGGCTCGTTGGTATATCCATGCAGGCAGACGGCGTAGTCGTGCGTGCTCTCCGACGCAGCAAAATACCAGGCGGCAAGCTCGGTCCCGTCGTTCGCGGTGAGGCTGCTGCTCTCGCGGTTCTCCTTAAACCACGCCCGTGCCTCGGTGTCCTCGGCGTCCATCTGCTCACCTTTTTTGTCGTCTTTGCCATCCTGCATCATCTTCATGGTGTAGGGCGCTTGGGGATTCAGGGCAAAGTCGAACAAGAAGTTGCCGGCAAACCCCAGCAGCGCGACAACGAGCACCAGCGCAACGACGCCGGCTATCTTGAGCTTTCGATGGGAACGTGCGTTTTGAGACATAAGAAGCTTTCCTATAAGATGTTAATACATCAACATTTAATGCAAGCGCATTATGGACGTTCGCCGTTGATGCGTCAACAGGCAAAGAATGGGTAAACGAAAGGTCACGTATGGTGCAAATTTCGCACGTACCTAGACGCTTTGATATAGTGTTGAGAACTCTTTACGTTGGAGGATGTAACCGGCATGTCCGATTCGAGCGACAGTTCTAAGCCGCGACCCAAGACCGCGGCCGTTCCACGCTACACGGTGGGTGAGGAGATCATGAACTCCGTCACCCATGGTGTCGGCTGCCTGCTGGGTATCGCGGGCCTGGTGCTCCTGATCGTATTCGCCGCCCTGCGCGGCGGAGGCCCGGCCCACATGGCCGCGGCGATTGTCTATGGTGTCAGCATTATTCTCGAATACCTTGCCTCCACGCTCTACCATGCGATTCAGCCCGCACGCGCCAAGCGCGTGTTTCGCATCATCGACCACAGCTGCATCTACCTGCTCATAGCCGGCAGCTATACGCCGTTTTGCCTCATCACGCTCGCAAACGACGGCGGCGCTGTGCTGTTCTTTGCCGTATGGGCCATCGCCATTATCGGCATCGCCCTCGAGTGCTTCCTACGCGAGCGTCAACCGCACTGGGTAAGCGGCCTGGTCTACCTGCTGATGGGCTGGCTCGTTGTCTTTAAGCTGCCTGAACTTGTGGCGCTGCTCAACCCCGTGGCACTTGCCCTGCTCGCCGTCGGCGGCGTGTGCTACACCGCGGGCGTGCCGTTCTATATCGCCAAAAACGTGCGCTATCTGCACAGCGTGTTTCACCTGTGGGTGCTCGCCGGCAGCATCTTCCAGTTCATGGCGGTGATCCTCTTCGTAATCTAGCGACCACGCCAGCGCCCGTGCCCCGCTCGGTCGCCAGTGCAATTGCCGTATCCGCCACCAACGTTTTAATCCGACGTCCCGAATCTTGGAGGTTCGAGAAACTCCCGATGGACATAACCATCTCCCTTATCACCACCCTCGTTTTGACCCTCATCAACGGCTACTTCTCTATGTCTGAGATGGCGCTCACCACGGCCAAGCGCGCCGTGCTGGAGCACGAGGCCGAGGAAGGCGACAAGCGCGCCGAGCGTGCCATTAAGCTGGCTGCCGACTCCGACCAGCTGCTCGCCACCATCCAGGTCGCCATCACGCTCGTGGGCTTCGCCTCGTCCGCCGTCGCCTCGACGAGTTTGTCCGACCCGCTCGCCACGTGGCTCATGAGCTTTGGCATCGCGCCGCTCTCCGCCATCGCGCGCGGCCTGGCGCCGGTCATCATCACCGTCGCGGTCGCCTTCGTCTCCATCGTGATCGGCGAGCTCGTGCCCAAGCGTATTGGCCTGGCTAATGCCGAAGGCGTGTCCAAGCAGGTCGTGGGCCCGCTTTCCGTGTTCCAAAAGATCGCCCGTCCGCTCGTGTGGCTGACTGGCGCTTGCTCCGATGGCCTGGCCCGCATCCTGCGCATCAAGAGTGCCGACGACCGCCAGAACGTCTCGGAAGAAGAGATCAAGTACATGGTCTCGGAGCAGGACGACCTGCTCGACGAGGAAAAGCGCATGATCCACGAGATCTTCGACCTGGGCGACACCGTTGCCCGCGAGGTCATGGTGCCGCGCGTGGACACCACCATGTGCGAGGACGACGAGACGGTCGCCGACGTGCTGTCCACCATGCGCCAGACCGGCTTTAGCCGCATCCCCGTCTATCACGAGGATCCCGACAACGTCGCCGGCATCGCGCACATCAAGGACCTGATTCAGCCCGCGCTCGACGGCAAGGGCGACCAGCCCATCGCCGGCTTTTTGCGCGACGCCACCTTTGTGCCCGACACCAAGGACATCCTGCCGCTGCTGTCCGAGATGCAGACCTCTCACGACCAGATCGTGGTGGTCGTGGACGAGTACGGCGGTACGGCCGGCATTATCACCATCGAGGACATCGTCGAGGAGATCGTCGGCGAGATCGAGGACGAGTTCGACCCCGACAACAAGTACCTCACGCGTCTTTCGCGCCGTGAGTGGCTTGTCGATGGGCGTTTTTCGTGCGATGACGCGATTGAGCTTGGTTGGCCGCTTGAGGAAAGCGATGATTATGAGACCATCGCCGGCTGGATTTTGGAGCTTTGCGACTCGGTGCCCGACATCGGAGAGGTGTTTGAGGTTGCGGGGTACAAGTTTAAAGTGCAGTCGATGCGTGGCCAGCGCATCTCGCTCATTCGCGTGATCGCTCCGGCCGAAACCGATAAGAAGGATTCCGAGTCTTCGGTAGACGAGCCGACGACGTCGGGTGCGGGTTCCGCGAATCCGCACGACGGCGACGAGTAGGACAAGGAAGAGTAGGGGAGAGTTATGGCAGGCCTGTTCAACATCCTTAAGGTCACCGTCAGCGAGGACAAGATCTGCGCGCACGTGCTGGTGAACCCCGGCATGCCGCTCATGACCTCGGAGGATATCGAGGCTACGGCGCGCGTGTATTACCTGGTGCCGGCGATTGCCAAGCACCTGTGCCTGGGTGATTCCGGCCGCGAGTTCCAGGACTGCATGGGCCAGACCGAGCTTTGCCATCTGCTTGAGCATGTGACGGTCGAGCTCATGAACGAGACCGGTCTTGCCGGTAGCATCTCGTGCGGCCGCACGCGCGTAAGTGAGCACGACGAGCGCGTCTTTGAGGTTGAGCTTTCGTGCCCCGACGACGCGCTGGCCATCGGTGCGCTGTCTTCGGCCACCTTTATGATGGACTGGGCGTACCTGCACGCCGACCAGCCTGCCCCCGACGTGGAAGGCACGGTCGCGGGCCTGCGCAACCTGGTGCTGGGCATGCGCGCCGAGGCCGAGGGCAAGGATCCTCACGAGGCCGTCGCCGCTGCGAACGGCGAAGATGCTGCCGAGGACGAGGGCGCTGACGAGGGCGATGTGCCGGCCGACGCCGAGTCCGTTGCCGATGCGACCGCCGAGCCTGTTCCCACCGAGCCCCAGGGTGTCCCCAACTTTGACGACGAGCCCCAGGTGGCGATTGATACCGAGGGCGCGGTTGCCGAGAACCACGAGGCTTCCGCTGCCGTCTTTGGCGGTGCGGCGACGGTTCCGGCAGGACCTGCGCAT
>CABTAA010000129.1 GCA_902482615.1 uncultured Collinsella sp. | reverse complement strand
CAGGCTGCCGTCGGCGGGCAGGCCCCAGCTGGCCAGCAGCTCCCAGCCCCCGGGCGAGGCCAAGACCTCATGCGCGCGGTGAATCCAGCACGAATCGACACCCAGTGCATAGGCGGCGTTGAGCAAGTTGCCCATGGCGAGCGAGCCGTCTTCCAGATGTGTGGGCACGCTGCGGTCAACCAGCACCACCACAACGGTCTTGGCGCCATAGAAGGGGTCGCTGTTGCTGTCCATGACCTGGGCGTTGAGCTGTGAGAGACGCTCGACGGTCGCGGGGTCGGTGACGGCGACAAACGTCACCGGCTGGCGGCCCATGCCGCTCGGTGCATATTGGCCGGCTTCGATAATACGTGCAAGCTTTTCGGCCTCGACGGGACGATTGCTGTATTTGCGGCAGCTACGGCGGTGAATGAGTGCTTCGATAGTCTCCATGGTGTCTCCTTGCGGTGGCGTTGCAGATGCCCCGTTCATACCCGTCGGGCTTAAACGATAGACGGTCAATTGCCCGGCCAAAAGGATAGATTCCAATTGGGAAAGTAGGTTTGCATAAAAGTACCTTCAGAATGTGACAAACAAATGGGATGGTTAAACGTTTTATCCCGTCTACCCTGCGGTTTTTTACCACTTGCCTAAATGACGAACGCATAACCTCTGATAAAGGTTTTACTAAAGGAGTACCAACGTTTATCAATGCGCCGTGGTGGCGCCGGGCCAGGAGGTAACATCATGTTCCAGGCTGGAGATGTCGTCGAGACCGATTTCGAAGGATTTCTGAAGCTGCTGCGTTCCAAGACGCGCGTTTTCGTGTCGATCAACGATCACGAGTACTACATCACGCACACCGATGGCTATTGGCGTGTTCAGGATTGCGAGGCCCTCAACGACAAGGGCCACTTTACTGACTGCTCCGAGCTGGTCAACACGGTCTGCGAGGTCGTCGAGCTGCCGTGGATTGCCGGCAAGAGCCTGCATGACAGCTTCTCGGGCGCTACGGTCTATGAGGCCGTCGCCGCTTAACAGCCAACACTCGATATTCTCTCGCAACCGCCGGCGCCGCCCCCGCGCCGGCGGTCTTTTTTGTCGATATGCTTATGTAGAGCCGACCATAAACAACGAGCTTGTTGACGATAGTCAAAACTCGGACTAATGTAGAGATATTAATTGGTCAAAACTCGGACTATCGAATGGTGGGAGAGATGAATAGTGCAGTTAGCCCGGTCGATTTCGACCGGATGCTCAACGGGCTTGACCGTATCTATTCGGAGTTCGCGCGCGCCTGCGGTCTTTCGGACTGCGCCTACTGGATGCTCGTCGACACGAGTGCGGCGGGCGGAAGCGTTGCCGTGAGTCGGCTGACGAGTGAATGGTTCTACAGCAAACAGACCATCAATTCGGCGATCAAGACGCTTAGGGCGCGAGGGCTTGCGACGTTGGAGTTTGCCGAGGGCAGTCGTAAGAACAAGGTTGTGCGACTGACCGAAGAAGGCGTGCAGTTTGCCAAGCGCTACGCGTTGCCGGCGCAAAAAGCCGAGCAACAGGCATTCGAGGCGCTCGAGCCGTGGGAACAGCGCGAGATCATGCGCTTGGTCGGTAAGTTCTCCCATGTTCTTAACGAAGAGTGCGAGGCATTTAAACGGCAAGTGGCCGCCGAGAACGAGGCTGACGATAAGGGCGAGGGGGACACATGCGACTCTTAATGAGGTTTATGAGGCCGTACCGCGGTCTGATTGCGGTGACGCTGTTTGCGGTGCTGATAGATAACGTCGGTACGCTGTTGGTTCCCACGATGCTGGCGAACATGGTCAACACCGGTATTACCACGGGCGACATCGACTATATTTTACGCAACGGCCTGTACATGCTTATCGCGACCGGCATGGCCAGCGGCGGCACGGTGTTGGGCTGCTATCTTTCGGCGCGCCTGGCCGCCAACGTGGCCTGCGATATCCGCAATGCCGTGTACGACAAGTCGCTCGAGCTGTCCGCCAGCGACTTTGAGCGCTTTGGCACGGGTTCGATGATCACGCGCTCACTCAACGACATCAACGTGATTCAGCAAGCTGTCCTTCAGACGATTCAGTTGGTGCTGCCGGTGCCGTTCTTGGCCGTGGCAGGCATCATTTTTGCTTGGTTCATCGATCCCGCCATGGGCACGCTGCTTGGTGTGGTCGTTGCGATCGTGCTGGTGGCGGCGGTCTTTACGGTGGCTAACGCCGCGCCGATCTTTATGCGCCTGCAGAGCTTTATCGACCGCATGAACGTGGTGCTGCGCGAGAACATCGTGGGCGTGCGCGTCATCCGCGCATTTAACAAGGAGCGCCACGAGGAGCAGCGCCTGGACGAGGTGTTTAGCGATTACGCGGCCAACGCCATCAAGGTCAACCACCTGTTTGTGGGTCTCGACAGTTCCAGCTTCTTTTTGATGAATATCGCCGAGGTGGCGGTGCTGTGGGTGGGCGGCAACCGCGCGGGCGTCCACGCCATGCAAATCGGCAGCATCTCGGCCGTGTTGGAATACGCGATCTTGATCCTGTTCTTTGTGATGATGGCGCAGATGGTGATTCTGACGCTTCCGCGCGCTGCGGCGTGCCTCAACCGCGCGCAACAGGTGCTCGAAATCGAGCCGAGCATCGTGGACGGCAAGGCAACGCTGGGCGACGGGGCGCCTGAGTCCGCAGATGGTGCCGACGCGGTTGCCGTGTTCGACCATATGTCGTTCCGTTTTGACGATGCCGATGAGGACACCCTGTGCGACCTGAGCTTTGCCTGTCGCCGTGGCCAGACCACGGCGATTGTAGGCTCAACGGGCTCGGGCAAGTCAACGGTGGCCAAGCTCTTGTTGCGTTTCCACGATGCCACGAAGGGCGCCATTCGCCTGAACGGCGTTGACCTGCGCGACCTTTCGCAAGGTGAGATTCGCGGGCATATCGCTTACGTGCCGCAGAAGGCGTGGCTGTTCTCGGGTACGGTGGCGAGCAACCTGCGCTTTGGCAACGAGGGCGCGACCGAGGCTGACATGCTCCATGCGCTGGAGGTTGCCCAGAGCACCTTTGTGCTCGATCAGCCCCAGGGGCTCGATACTCCGGTATCCCAGGGCGGCACGAACTTCTCGGGCGGTCAGCGCCAGCGCCTGGCGATCGCCCGCGCACTCATGAAGCATGCCGATCTATATATCTTCGATGACAGTTTTTCGGCCCTGGACTTTAAGACCGATGCCGCCCTGCGCCATGCGCTGCAGGACGAGACGCGCGATGCCGCGGTGCTCATCATCGCGCAACGTATCTCGACTATTTTGCATGCCGATCAGATCGTGGTGCTCAAAGACGGCGAGATCGTGGGCCTAGGCACGCACGACGAGCTCATGGAAACCTGCGAGGTGTACCGCGCTATCGCGGAATCGCAGATGAAGGGAGGTGAGTAGCATGACCGAGGAGCTCAAGAAGCAGGGCGGCGTTGATGACGCCGCTGCCGCGGTACTGGTCGAGGAAACGGCTGCCGTGGCACCCGAGCTGGATGACGCCGCCAAGGCTGCAGCCGAGCGCGAGGCTCGCCGCCAAGCGCTCTACGAGGAAAACGAGCGCGCCGAGGACGAGCGCGCCCGCGCTGAGGCAGAGCGCATGCGCGATGTGGACGACGAGGACGAGAAACCCCGCGACACCTGGGCGACGGTGCGCCGCCTGTGGAGCGAGGCTGCCGGCGACCATTGGCGCTTCTATATCGTGTTCGCGAGCATTGTGTTCTATGCCATCTTTAACACCGCCGCGCCGGCATATAGCGCCCGCGTGATCGATGAGCTGTGGGGCCACATTCAGGTGGCGTTTGCCAACGATACCACCTTCAACATCACCTGGGAGAACTGCGGCAGGACCATCTTCATCTACTTTATGATTTGGACGGCCGCTGCCTCGTTCTACGCGCTCCAGAGCTTTTTGATGTCGAGCGTCGCTGAGCGTCTCAATCTGCGCCTGCGCAACCGCATCGCGCAAAAGCTCAACCGTCTGCCGCTTGCCTTCTTTGACGCGCATCGTCCCGGTGAGGTCGTCAGCCGTGCGACCAACGACTTGGACAAGATGTCCGAGAGCATGCAGCGCGGCTTGCTGCAGCTTCTGGTGTCGATCGGCACGGTTGTTGGTGCTGTGAGCGTGATGTTCGTGTTCAGCGTGCAGCTTACGCTCGTCTTTCTGTTCTTTACGGCACTGTCGCTGCTGGTGACCAAAGTGGTCTCGCGTCGCACACATGACGTGACGGGCGAGCGTCAGGAGTGGGTGTCCAAAATCACGAGCGCGGTCGAGGAGGGCTACTCGGGCCGTCTGGTGATTCGCGCGTTTAACCGCGAGCGTCAGAGTTCTGCCGAAGTGCATGAGGCCTCGAGGGAGCTAGCACGCGTGAGTGCCAAGGCCGACTTTATGATCAATGCCGTCGGCCCTGCGGTGCGCTTTATCGGCCGTTTGGCGCAGATCGTGATAGCGCTGGTGGGCTGCAGCATGCTGGTTGCCGGTCACATGACCGTCGGCGTGTTCCAGGCGTTCTTCCAGTTTATCTACGAGGCGTCCGAACCCATGACGCAGCTGTCGTTCACTTTCAACTCGCTGCAGAGCGCGCTGGCGAGTGCGGAGCGCGTGTTCGACCTGCTCGATGAACCAGAGATGGAGGCCGATCCGCTGCCGGACGAGGCCGCCAAGCTGCCGGGTCGCATTGAGGGCCGCGTCGCTTTTGAGCACGTGCGCTTTGGCTATGCGCCCGACAAGCCGCTTATGCGCGACGTGTCATTTACCGCCGAGCCGGGCCAGAAGATTGCCGTGGTGGGAACCACGGGCGCAGGCAAGACGACGCTCATCAACCTGCTCATGCGCTTTTACGAGATTGACGGCGGGCGTATTACGCTCGACGGCGTGGATACGAGCCGCATGGACCGCGGCGAGCTACGTCAGCAGTTTGGCATGGTGCTGCAAGACGCCTGGCTGTTCGACGGCACGATTGCCGAGAACATCGCCTACGGCTGCCCCGAG
>CABTAA010000128.1 GCA_902482615.1 uncultured Collinsella sp. | reverse complement strand
GCGCCTCGCGGGCGTTCTCGACCCTGCCGTACTCCTCGACCAGGGGTATGAGCTCGTTCACGCGCTCGACGATGCGGCGCTGCTCGGCGAGAGGCGGGAGGGGGAGAAGCCAGCTCGACAACGTTTGCGCGGGAAGGTGCTTGATTGTGGTTCCGGTAAAGCAACTATCCCATATATGCGATTGCACTATAAAGCAAATATACAGCTCGCAGTAAGTATTGAGCAGCAGCCTTTTGCTGCAGCGAATCCTGTGAAGCGCCTTTTGATAATGCATCGTCTCGTTCGATGTCCAGATTGCGCATCTCCCCGGTACGCCGCCTTCGCAGACGATTAGGTCACCATCAGAGAGCGCATACTTAGCACGATCCGTTTCGCCCATGGGCATGGTCTTCACATTGGCGAGGTCGAATCTGCCCCATTGAACATTGGCATTTCCAAGGTATGGCGCGAGATCACCTTGGTTTTTCTGTTTGTCAAGCATCTTGCCCAGCTGGATAGAGGCGACGTTCGATAGCTTTGTCCAGCACCACCCCTCGGGCAGTTCCTCAAACGGCACTTCGTTCGCGATGCACTTGTCGCTAGTCACGCGACCCTTGGCATCTACCCTCTTCTCATAGGGGGAGCCATCGGAACCGATCAGACGTTCAATTGTGTTCGCAACAAGTATTGTAAAATCTAGTGATATGAGCATCCCGGTTGCTTCTGCGCTTCGATGCTCTCGTCTTTAGCGCCCTCCGTTCGGTGGAGGACTGACGGTAGGTGACGTAAAACAAGAAAAGGGGGCAACCGCAAATGAAAGCAACCGAGGCAAATCTACTCGACCTTATGGGCGTGGCGAAGATGCAGTTCGTCATTCCCGTTTACCAGCGAGTTTACTCGTGGAGTGTAAAAGAGTGTGAGGTGCTTTGGAATGACGTCATGCGAGCGGGTCGTGATGGTGTATCGCACTTCGTGGGGTCGATGCTCTATATCCCCGAGTCCGAGAGCTCTGCCACGAGTATTTCGCGCGTGCTTCTGATTGACGGGCAGCAGCGCATGACGACGTTTTCGTTGATGATTGCTGCCTTGGCTGACTATCTGGAGGGTAATCCCGACAAGGCCGGCTTCCTTGGAGACCTCAAGATCTCAGCGCTGCGGAAGAACTACCTCTTTAATGATGATGACTACAACGGTCTGGCGCGCTACAAGCTGGTGCTTTCGCAGGACGATAAAGAGACGCTGTTCTCCATCGTGTCTGGGTCTCCCGCGCCAGATGAAAAATCGGATCGCATTGTCGAGAACCATGCGTTCTTCCATGAAAAGATGCACGGGAAATCATTCGACCCTGCAAGGCTTTGGGCGGGGCTAAACCGCGTGCAGGTCATCGACACTAAGCTCACCGCTGGCGTTGATAATGCCCAGCTCATATTTGAGTCCATGAACTCCAAGGGCAAGCCGCTCACGCCCATTGACCTCATCCGTAACTACGTTCTAATGTCGCTTCCCAACGACGAACAGACCAAGCTTTATGAGGGTTATTGGCATCCACTCGAGTGCTTGTTCGGAAAAGGCGGCGAGGACGAGTTCAATGCATTTATCTGGTACTGGCTGTGGCTTAAAGTTCCCAATAGGATGCCGAAGGAGAACGAGGCCTACTACGAGTTTAAGCGCTATTTCGCCGACGACTACGATGGTGACACCGAGGGCTTGCTTAAGGAGCTGCGTGGGTATGCGCATAGATACGCCAGTCTGTTCCTTGGTAAGGAGAAGGACGACGGACTACGCCGAGTGTTCGGCAGAATCGTAAGCCTCGACGTGAAGCAGATAAGGCCCCTCTTAATGTTGCTTTACTCGGTTTACGAGGGGAATGGGCTAGACCGCAATGCGTTTCTGCGTATCTGCGAGACTATCGAGTCGTTCCTGTTCAGGCGGGCGGTTTGCGGCAGGCTTACCACGGGCCTAAATAATTTCTTTGCCGGCATGTATCGCAATCTCGAGCAGCAGGACGATATAGAGGAGTACGTTACGGCGATGCTCCTTATCCATAGCGGCGGTATGACTGCGTACTTCCCGACAGACGAGCATTTTGTCGAGGAGTTTAAGACGCGCGACTGTTACAACCGCTTCTCCAAAAAGCGCTATTACCTGGAGCGCATGGAGAACTGGCACCACCCGAAGGAGCCCATCTCGGCTGACAATTACCAGATCGAGCATGTCATGCCCCAAACGATCGATGATGTGCACGGCTGGAAGGAATCGCTTGGCGAGAACTGGGAAGACATCCACGACAGGCTGTGCAACAACTTGGGAAATCTAACGCTGACGGGCTACAACCAGGAGTACTCAAACCGGTCGTTCTCGGACAAGCTCAATCTTCCTGACGTGGGGCTTAAGTGCAGTCCGCTCTACCTGAACAAGTCGATCGCCTCGCATGAAAAATGGGGTGAGGAAGAGATTGGACAGCGCGCGGACGAGCTGGCGAAAGAGGCGTGTGAGATATGGAAATATCCCGACCTTCCGGCAGATGTCGTCGACAAGTATCGCCCCTCTCGCGGGGAGTCTGACGAGGCTCCTATCTGGACTCTGCAGGAGAATCACCCCACCTTTGCCGAAGGTGGGCTCAACCAGAAGCTTTTCGATGAGGTGCGCGAGTCCGTTCTGAGTGGTAACCCTTCGTGGGAGTCCTACATAGCTAAGTACTATGTAGGCTTCAGGTCGGGCAAGCGAAAACTGCATGCCGTGTTAGAAGGCAGGACCAGCAACGGTGGTTGGATTGCCGTTGGCTTGGCAAAGAGTGTGGATGATCTAACGGATCCAGAGGACATGTGCCAGGACAAGCGTACGCAGGGTGGATTTGGCCCGGGCTTGCCCACTTACGTTGCGCTTCGGAATGCCGATGACATTCCTGCGGTGCTCGATCTCATAAAGCAGTGCTAGGTTGAAGGCTGGGAATCTAGTTCCCGGCCCTTGCCAGCTCAAAATCGTCGATGGCTCGTCCGCCCGTCTACACCCTTACGATCCTGCGGGCCGCACTCAACAGCTCGTACTCCCTCTGGCTCCACTGGTACAGCTCGGTCGCGCGTACGGCGTCGCGGCACAGGTCTAGAAACACCTCGGCGCCCTCGCAGAAGCACTCGCGGGCAAAGGCGCCGGATCCGTCCGCAGCGCACGCGCCGTCGGCAAAGAGCTTCCAGCTGGACGGCTCGCGCGAGCCGTCTCCGAGCAGCTTGATCTGCAGAACATGTGGGCCGCCAGCGGCACATGGCCCTTCTTCCAACGCCTGCACCGTAAAGCGCATCTGGAGGGACAGAGTATAAAATCCGGAAAAGTGTCGAAATAGGCACCTTAAAACTTCGGAAAAGTGTAGCTGGATGACAAAACAGCACTTAGAAGCTGGTGCTGGATGCGGGATCCTGCGGGCGCCTTCAGCCCTCGCTACTCGTCGTCCCCGTCGTTGGGGTCGCCCTTGAGGGTGTTGATGTCCAGGTACTGGTTGTCGTCCTCTTTTTGCTGCGTTGCCGATTCGGACGCGGTGGGGCCGCGGAACAGCTGGAATCCCTCAAACGCAATGACGCCGAGCAGGGCAATGATAATGGCGATAAAGGCAACCTTGACTGCCTGCGGAAATTCCGAGAAACGCAGCGCCTTTTCCTCGGCGTAATAATCGGCGAAGCGCTCTTCGCCCGTGCTTTTGGTATACGCCGGCGCGGACGCGGCCTCCGGGTCATATTCCGGTGCGTGCGTGGCAGCGTACGGATCGTTGAGATAATCGCTCGATGCGGTGCCATAATCCTCGGTCTCGATGCGACTGGTGCCAGCATAGCCATCGGAATAATCGGAATATGCCGCACCGCCCTCATAGTCCGCGGCGCTCGTGTTGGCGGCAAAAAGCGGGTTAACTGGAACATCGAGCGCCGGCATGCCGGTAGAGGTCTCATCCAGATCGGCTGCAGCCCAGGAATCGTAGGCAACCTGATGGGCAACGGGCTCATCGAGCCTTGCGACCGGAGGCTTGCGTGCCGCAGGAACAGGCAACTGCTGGGCGCTGTACATAACGGTGCTGTCGGCCGATTTGCCCTGCGTCGCTGCAGCGAGAAATGCCGCCGTCTCGGACGGGTCGCTTGCGGGGCGGGGAGCGGGCGTGGGCGCCGAAGTGGGTGCGGGCGTAGACGCGGGCGTCGAAACAACCGACTGCGCAGGAGTCGGCGCAGATGCGGTCTTAGGCGCAAGTGCGGGATTGGGACTTGACGGGCGAGCCCCGCCGTTCATGAGTTCGTCGGCGGTCCACGGGCGATCATTCATCACGTCGTCAAGGCTCAGCGAAAACAGGTCGTCTTCACCCTCATCGAACATGTGGTGCACATGTCCACCAATTGCCGGAATCAATCCGCGACCGGTGCATGATGCCTTGCTCAACGCCATTCTGTTCCATCCTTTCGAAATACTAATGACATCGATTATATGGAACTTCCCAAGCGGCCCGGTCTTGGATTCGTGCTTTCCAGAACTCGCACCCAAAAGGGGAGGGGCAATCCAGGCGAGTGCCTACTTGTCGCCGGCCGCCGCCTTGGCCTCATTGAGGTAGCTATAGAAGCTGTACTTGGAGATGCCAAAGAACTCGCAGGCGCGCTCGCTCGACTTGGAAATGAGGAAGGCGCCGCGACGGTCGAGGTAGCCAATGGCACGAATGCGCTCGTCTTTGGTCATGAGTGCCGCGGGCTTGCCCACAAACTGCTCGCACTCGTGCAGCAGGTCCTCGAGCAGGTCGCCGATGTTCTTGGTAATGGGCTCGGGCTCGGTATAGCCCGTGCCGCCGGTGCCGGTAAAGGCGTCGAGCGAGCGCTCAAAAGCCTTCATAAGCGTAATGTCAAAGTTGATGCCCAAAATGCCGACGGGCTTGCCCTCGTCGTTGCGGATAAAGATCGTCGACGATTTGAGCAGCTTACCGTCGGTGGTTTTAGTGAGGTACGGCTCGCGGTCGTGTACATCGGTGGCGCCCTCGTGCATGGACTCAAACACGATATGGCTGGGGCCGTCACCCAGTT
>CABTAA010000127.1 GCA_902482615.1 uncultured Collinsella sp. | reverse complement strand
GCCACCGGTGTCATGCGCGAGGTGGACGAGGCGAGCCTGGTGCCAGATGAGTCAAAGACCATCAACGAAGGCGCGGTGCTTCCCTGGGGTACGCTCATGTGGGATCTGATGAAGCAGGTGGCAGGCGAGATGGGCGTACGCACCGACGTGCCGTTTAGCCAACTCACACCTCAAGAGCGCGATATCGTGTTCCACGGCCCGGCGGTTAAGAAGCACATTCTCTACGTTCCCAAAAACGGCGAGGGCGCCACGCCGCTCGACTTTACCTATTACAACGCCGTATATACCGTTGAGAATGCGCTCGCCAAGGTTAAGGACGACAAGGGCCTCAAACGCGTTGCGCGCTTTTTGCGCGAGGGTCCATGCCGTGACTGTGGTGGCACGCGTCTCTCCGAGGCTGCGCGCCAGCCCCAGGTGTGCGGTATCAATCTGGTGCAGGCCGCAGCCATGACGCTGGGCGAGGCGATTGAGTGGGTGCGCGGAGTGCCCGCATCCTTGCCGCCCGAGATGCGGCCCATGGCGACGGATATCTGCGATTCGTTTTTGAGCGCGGCCCGTCGTCTGGTCGACCTGGGTCTCGATTACCTTTCACTCGATCGCGCCGGTGCCACGCTCTCCACGGGTGAGCGCCAGCGTGTGCAGCTCGCCCGCGTGGTGCGCAACCGGTCGACGGGTGTGCTTTATGTGCTGGACGAGCCCTCGATCGGCTTGCATCCTGCCAATGTCGACGGCTTGGTGGGCGTGATGCGCGATCTGGTGGATGACGGCAACACCGTGGTTGTTGTCGACCACGATACGCGCGTACTGGCGGAAGCCGACTATCTGGTCGAGATGGGCCCCGTTGCCGGAGCAGGCGGCGGCAGTGTAATCGCTGCTGGTACGGTAGACGAGGTCGAGCAATCGCGGGACAGCCGCATCGCTCCGTTTTTGCGCGCCGAGCCCAAGCGCTTGCGCCCACAGGTGACTGACGACGAAATGTTCGACCAGGGCCATATCCGCATGGCGACCGATACCATCCATACCGTCAAGCCGCTCGAAGTCGATATCCCGCGCGGTCGTCTCGTCGCGGTGACGGGTGTTTCGGGTTCGGGCAAGACGACGTTGGTGCTCGAGACGCTCATCCCGGCGCTCAAGGCTCGGGCAGCTGGCGAGCGCCTGCCGGGACACGTGCGTTGGGTCGATGCCGAAGGTATTGCCCGCGCAAACCTGATTGACGCTACGCCCATCGGCGCCAACGTGCGCTCGACGGTGGCGACCTATGCCGACATCCATGATGAGCTGCGCCGCGCCTTCGCCCGTACGCCCGAAGCCAAGGCAGCCGGCTACAAAGCGGGCGCCTTCAGCTACAACACCGGCGCCTTGCGGTGCCCTACGTGCGATGGCACGGGCTCGATATCGCTCGACGTGCAGTTTTTGCCCGATGTCGAGATCGTCTGCCCGGCATGTCGCGGCTCACGTTATGCAGACGCGGCTTCGCATATCCATCGCGAGGGTAGGGACGGGAGCTTGCTGACGTTGCCGCAGCTCATGGACATGAGCGTGGACGAGGCCATCGACGCCACACTGGGGCTCAAGAAAGTTCAGACGCGTTTGCAGACCTTGCACGACCTGGGCTTGGGCTATCTCACGCTTGGTGAGCCCACGCCGGCGCTCTCGGGCGGCGAGGCGCAGCGTCTTAAGCTTGCGAGCGAGATGGGCCGCGTGCAGGACGATGCCGTATTCGTATTCGACGAGCCTACGATCGGCCTGCATCCGCTCGATGTTCAGGTGCTGTTGAACGTGTTTGACGGCCTCGTTGCCAAGGGCGCCACAGTTATCGTGATCGAACACGATCTCGACCTTATCCGTAACGCCGATTACGTGATCGACATGGGCCCGGGCGGTGGCGATGCGGGCGGGCAAATCGTCTGCGCCGGCACGCCGAGCGACATCGCGGCTTGCTCCAAGAGCATTACCGGTCGCTACCTATAGGCAATGTGACAAAGGGACTGCCTCTTTGTCACATTGATTTCTATTTCACGCATTGAGCTGCGAGATAGTCGCGGAAGAATGGCAATTCAAATGCGACGAGCCCTCGTCCTCGTTCTCCGATGATGCCGGCATCTATCATGCGGCGTCGGTAGCGGGAGACCTGCTGCGGCGAACGCTTAAGGCGCTCGATAAGGTCGGCGGTGGTGGACTCTTCTTCGTCATCGAGCATGGCGATGAGGAATCGCTTGTCCTCTGCAGTGAGTTCCCGATAGGTTGCCGCGAGGATTCGGTCGTCCATCTCGTCGCGCGCGATTTTGATTCCCAGGTCAAAGTCGCGTGACGAGATTTTCTTCGAATCGTTTGTGAGATCCCAGGCACGGTAGCCTACGAGTTGCAATAGGAAGGGAAAACCAGAGATCGAGCGAACGGCTCTATCGATTCCCTCAGCATCTGCCAGGCGATCGTTTTCCTGGATTGTGCGAATCAAGGCCTCTCGCACGTCATAGTCGGCAATGCGACCCAGATGATATTGTTGGGCGCGGCGAAGGAACGAGACCGTCTTGTGGTTCAGCAACGTCGAGACGTTGTTGGGAAGTCCCGCCATGAGCAGCGCGACGCGTCTCCCATCGGTCACAAAGTGCTGATACGTCGCTGCGAGCTGAATCATCTCGTCGAGTGTCGGGTCCACCTCGTCAACCGTGACGAGCAGACCGGTGCCCGCTTCGTTGAGCTGGTCGATGATGTCGCTCATGCGATACCGCCAGGTTGAGGCATCGTGAACGCGATTGACCTCGATGCTGCCGAGCGGTGCAATTCCGAGACCGGTGACTTCGAAGTGGTTGGACGGGTCGATAAGATGGCCGGCAGCACGTTTCGCCCCGAACTCGATTTCCTCAAGCATTCCCGGGAGCGCGGTCGTCTTTACGGCAATCCAGCCGTGGGATTCCGCCCTTGTCGCGAGCGACGACATGAGAGCGGTTTTACCGGTTCCACGAGCGCCTGAGAAGATCGAGGTCAATTCTGGGCGCCTGCGCTGGCTCAAGAAGGCACGGTCCAAATCCCGAATAATCTGTTGTCTGCCAGCGAGGTGGGCAGGAACCTCACCAAAACTGGGGGTAAACGGGTTCTCGAGATATTCCACAAAGCTCTCCTTTCACACCGCCGTTTAACTTCATTTTACTTTAGTTAATTCTGATTAAAAGTGAGGGCTCTTTATCTAGAGCATCAATTAGGCGTGTGTGCCATCGGCGCGGCGCTTGAATGTGACAAAGGGACAGTTCCTTTGTCACATTCCCGGAAAGCCTGTTTGGCGTAGGGCCTCGTAGAGGACGATGGCGGCGCTGTTGGAAAGGTTGAGGGCGCTGATGCGGTAGTCGTCGGGATTGACGAAGTTGCCGCAGATATCCTGCCGAAGGATGGCCTCGTGGCTGTCCTCGGTATGCCCCAGCGATTCCTCGTGAGCTTCCCATGCCTCGGCGTTATCGAGCGAGTCGCAATCGCGCAGCATCGGGATGCGCTCGCAGCGCTCGGGCGCCGCGGCAAGCAGTGGCTCGGGAATGCCCGAGCTCTCGCTGCCAAAGACCAAGTAGTCGCCATCGCGGTAGGTACTCTGCGCATAGGTTCTGCGCGCCTTTTTGGTCAGCAGATGCAGGCGCTCGTCGGCAGGGGAGAGGCCGTTGCGCGCAAGGAAATCCTCCCAGCCGGCATAGGTCGTCACGTCCAAGTTTTGCCAGTAGCCCAGCCCGGCACGACGCACCGTCTTGTCGTCGAGCGAAAACCCCAGCGGCTCCACCAGATGCAGACGGGCGCCGGTGACCACGCAGGTACGGCCGATATTGCCTGTATTGGCCGGAATTTCGGGTGCATACAGCACGATATTGAACATGAATCTCCTTGGCTCAGAACGAAAAACCACCACGAAGGGCACCTTCGTGGTGGTTTGGCGGTTGTGTAGGCGGAAAAATGCCCGCTTGGATAAACCTAGGCGCGGTGCCAGTCGGTCAGGCAGGCATCGAGGGAGGCGATGAGCGCATCCTTGTCCATGTGACGGCCGATGATGCACAGGCTCGTCATACGGTCGCCCGTCTCGTCGTCCCAAATCTGCATGATCTCGGGGTTCTCGTCGATGATCTTCTGTTTCTCGCCCTCGGGCGCCGAGTCGACAAACAGGCCGTTCTCCATCAGGCGCATCTGGTGGCCGGCCTGCTCAAACATGTAGCACATGTCCGGATCGCCGGTCTGCCACAGCGGGCCTTTGACGCGAATGACCTCGTCGGGCCACTCCTGCTCAACAAAATCGGTGAACTTCTGCAGGTCAAACGGCTTACGGCGCGAGTACACAAAGGTCTCGATGTCGTACTCGAGCACCTCGGGGTCGTCGTGCTCCTCGGGATGCTCCATGGCCTCGATCCAAGCGGCGGAGTTGTAGGCGCGCATAAAGTCGAAGCGGTCGGTATCGAGCAGCTCCTCCATGGGGACCTCGCCGTTTTGGGCCTCGACGATCACGGCGTCTTTCTGCAGGCTGCGCACGATGGCCTTGAGCTCGGCGATCTGCTCAGGGCTCACGGTATCGGTCTTGTTGAGGATCAGCGTGGAGCAGAACTCGATCTGCTGGATGAGCAGGCTCTCGATGTCGTCCTCGTCGATATCCTCAGCCAGCAGGTCGCGACCGCCGTTGAACTCGTCGTACATGCGGGCACAGTCGACCACGGCCACGATGTTGTCGAGCGCGAGCTTAGGCTCGCCGCCCACCTTGGCCTCGTCGCAGAAGCTCGAGATGGTGTAGGCGATGGGGATGGGCTCGCAAATGCCCGAGGCCTCGATGATGATGTAATCGAAGTTGCCCGAATCGGCGATGCCCTGCAGCTGGTTAGCAAGGTCGTCCGAAAGCGTGCAGCAAATGCAGCCGTTGGTGAGCGGGATGAGGTCGTCGGTCTCGGAAAGGCCGCCGTCGGCGATGAGGCTGGCGTCCACATTGATCTCGCCAATATCGTTGACGATCACGGCGGCGCGGATACCGCCGTCGTTAGCGAGGATGGGGTTGAGCAGCGTGGGCTTGGCGGGACCGCG
>CABTAA010000126.1 GCA_902482615.1 uncultured Collinsella sp. | reverse complement strand
GACGCTCTTCCGATCTCAACGCCCAGCTGCTGATAGACCACGCCTGGGGCTGGGAGCCCTGCACCATCGCGGACGTGAAGGCGTACAAGCCGGAGAACAAGAGCATCGTCTCCGGCCAGGTGCTCCGGTGCCCCTACGACTTCCAAAAGGCCAGACTGGTGGTGCGTGAGATGGCGGACGCCCTGGCCTTGGATTTGGTGGACAAAGGGCTGGTGACCAACCAGCTGGTACTCGACGTGCCCGAGGAGCAGGAGGTGTGGATGCTTTGCCTGCGCCTGGCCGTGATGCGCCGCGACGGTGACGAGGTCCACCGTGTGATTGATGCGATTGACAAGCAACATGTGTATTTGAGCGCCGACAACCGCGAAAAGTTGGCGTTTTGGCGCGACGGGGAGGAGGTCCGATGAGCGTGGCGCAACATATCCGCGACCGTGCAGGCCGCTTTCGTTGGATGGGACTCCTCGTGGTGTGGGCGGTCTTTATTGCCATGGCCGCCGTGTTGCTGGTGGAGCGTGCCGGCGTGCAGTACAGCGCGGGCCAGCATAAGCTGGGGATGCTTGCCGCCAACGATGCAGTGCCGGCCTCCTCGGCAATCTTTGGCCAAAAGCCCACGTGCCTGGTCATTACCGACTCGGACCAAGATGGTGTTGACGACGTTAAAGACCAGTTCGACCAGATCCTGCTCGACATGAAGATCGCGCACCGCGACGTGGACCTTGCCCTGGACGGCGCGGACGCCATTCCCTCGCTGACCTCCTTCGATCGCGTGATTTTGCTCATGCCGTCGCTCGATGGGCTCGGTACGCACCTGAGCGACATTATGAGTTGGGTGAGTGCGGGCGGCTCACTCATGCTGGGCATGACGCCAGATAACTCGAACTGCCTGCAGGCTATTGCTTCCAAGCTTGGGATCGAATCGGCCGGATATGACTATGCGACAGCCGAAAGTATCGTTCCGAGTGAGGACTTTATGCTGGGCGGGG
The DNA here is from genome assembly GCA_902482615.1 of uncultured Collinsella sp. Taxonomy (GTDB): domain Bacteria; phylum Actinomycetota; class Coriobacteriia; order Coriobacteriales; family Coriobacteriaceae; genus Collinsella. The sequence goes on along the minus strand of CABTAA010000126.1, from coordinate 4,063 downwards.
GAGAGCGCTACGAGTTCTCGGATCCCTTCGATTCTTCACTTTCGGTTTCATTGCGCGAAACGGCGCACGTCTGGGCAAAGACCGGCGATGCGGGCACGCCGCTCATTTGGTCTAACGATTGCGGCAGTGGTCACACCGTGGTGTGCAACATTGGCATCTACGACAAGGTCATGCGTGGGTTCTATGCTTCGGCCATAAGCTTGCTGGGTGAAGCCACGGCCTATCCGGTCATCAACAGCGCCGTGTTCTATTTGGACGACTTTCCCAGCCCTGTGCCCTCGGGCGACGGCACCTACATCAAGCGCGACTACGGGCTTTCCGTCGCCGATTTTTATGCCAAGGTCTGGTGGCCCGATCTGCAAAAGCTCGCGCAAAAATACGGCATTCGCTATACCGGCGTGATGATCGAAAACTACGAGGACGCGGTCAACCAGACCGAGCCCGCGCGCCAGGCCGATACCACGCAGTTCCGCTACTTTGGCGGCATGCTGCTGCAGATGGGCGGAGAGCTGGGCTTTCACGGCTACAACCATCAGCCGCTTGCGCTCTGGGACACCGACTATGGTACGTTGTACGTCTACAAGACGTGGAAAAACAAGGAAACGCTCGTCGCTTCGCTCAACGAGCTTATAGCCTTCCAGGACGAGGTGCTGCCCAACGCGCACGGCTCGGTCTACGTGCCACCGTCGAATATCCTTTCGGCCCGCGCGCGCCAGCTTATCGGCACCGACGTTCCGCGCATTAAGACTATTGCCAGTACGTACTTTGAGGACGGTACCGACTTGCCGTACGTGCAGGAGTTTGGCGTGGCGAGCGATGGTATTGTGGAGCAGCCGCGTATTGTCTCGGGCGGCATGGTCGACGATTCCTATATGCGCCTGGCTGCCGTGTCCGAGCTCAACATGCACTACGTGAGTACGCACTTTATGCACCCGGACGACCTGCTCGATCCCGATCGCGGCGCCAAGGAGGGCTGGGAAGTCTACAAGGGCGGCCTGACCGACTACCTGGACTGGCTTACCAAGTCTGCGCCCGACCTGCGCCGCGAGACCGGCTCGGATTGCTCGGGCGCCATTCAGCGCTTTTCATCGGTTACGGTGAGTGTGGATACCAGTGCGGATGCCTGGACGCTCAGCCTGGGCAATTTCCACGACGAGGCTTGGCTCATGTTCCGTACCAATAATGGCGAGCCGGGTGCGGTGACGGGTGGCGAGATTACGCATCTGACAGGCGACCTGTACCTGGTCAAAGCCACGGACAAGACGGTGACCATTGCGCGCAAGGAGGGTAGCGACAAATGAGAATCTGCTTGGTGCTCGAGGGTTGCTACCCCTATGTGCACGGCGGCGTGTCTACCTGGATGCACGGCTACATTACGGCTATGCCCGAGCACGAGTTTGTGCTGTGGGTGATCGGCGCGCATGCTGCCGACCGTGGCAAGTTTGTCTACGAGCTGCCCGGTAACGTGGTCGAGGTGCACGAGGTGTTCCTGGACGATGCCCTGCGGCTTTCGGGCGAGCAGCACGAAGCCAGTTTTAACGACCGCGAGCGCGAGGCGCTGCGCCGTCTGGTGTCGCTCTCCAATCCGGACTGGGACGTGCTGTTCGATATCTTTCAGCGCCGTCGCGTGCATCCGCTCTCGTTTTTGCAGAGCCGAACGTTTATGGACATCTTCCGCGACGTGTGCCTTGCCGAGTACCCCTACACGCCCTTTGCCGACGCATTCCACACCATGCGCTCTATGCTGTTGCCGGTGCTCTACCTGCTGGGCAGCGAGGTGCCGGTTGCCGATGTGTACCACGCTATCTCGACCGGCTACGGCGGCCTGCTCGCCTGTCTGGGCTCAAGCGTTCACCAGGCGCCGGTGCTGCTGACCGAGCATGGCATCTATACCCGTGAGCGCGAGGAAGAGATCATTCGCGCCGACTGGGTGGTGCCGTCGTTTAAGGACCGCTGGATTCGCTTTTTCTACCTGCTTTCGGAGGAAATCTACCGCCGTGCCTTCCGCGTGACGAGTTTGTTCCATAACGCCCGCAAGACGCAGATCGATATGGGCTGCGATGCGGACAAATGCCTGGTCATCCCCAACGGCATCCAGTTCAACCGCTTTAAGGACATTCCTTTAAAGCCCGATGACGGCTGGGTGGACATTGGCGCTGTGGTGCGCCTAGCGCCCATCAAGGACGTCAAGACCATGATCTATGCCTTCTTTGAGCTGCACGAGCGCCTGCCCAAGGTGCGCCTGCACATTATGGGCGGCGTGGACGACGAAGAGTATGGCGCCGAGTGCCACGCGCTGGTCGAAACCCTGGGCGTGCGCGACCTGATCTTTACTGGCCGCGTCAACGTGGTCGAGTACATGGAAAAGCTCGACTTTACCATTTTGACGAGCATCTCCGAGGGCCAGCCGCTCAGCGTGCTGGAGTCGCTTGCAGCGCGCCGTCCCTGCGTGACGACCGAGGTGGGCTGCTGCCGCGAGCTGCTCGAAGGCGCCCCGGGTGACGACTTTGGCGTGGCGGGTTTTGTGACGCCGCCCATGTATCGCAAGGGCTTGGCCGATGCCATGGAGCGCATGTGCACAAGCCGCGCCCGTCGTATCGAGATGGGGGAGCGCGGGCAGCGTCGCGTTGCCACGTACTTTTTGCACGAGCAAATGCTCGCCAACTATCGCGCGCTGTACGACGAGACGGCGTGTGCGTTTAACCTGCCCAGAGAGGGGGAGTAGCCGATGGCCGGAATTGGTTTTGAGCTTAAGCGTCTGTTTAGGCGCAAGGGCCTGTTTGCCACGATGCGTGCTTACGGCTACGCCGGCATTGTGTGCACGGGTCCCATGCTATTGGGCGTGCTGCTGCAGGTGGGTATCTTGGTGCTGTGCGGTCTGTGGGGTGTGGGCCGTGCCAACCAGGATCTGCTGGTGTGCATGGTGACCTACACACTGCTGGCCTCACTTTTGCTCACGAGCTTTTTCTCCATGCCGGTCACGCGCTTTTTGGCTGATATGTTGTTTGCCGAGCGCGAGGATGAGATACTGCCTTCGTTTTGGGGCTCCAACGCCATCATGCTCGTTGCGGGCACGGTGCTCTACGGCGTCTTTTTGCTGTTCTCGGGCGCCACGCTGCTGCAGGGGCTGCTATGCCTGTGGCTGTTCAACATTATGATCGTCAACTGGAACGGCATGAGTTACCTCACGGCCATCAAGGATTACCGCGGCATCCTGTGCAGCTTTGCGGCCGCCATTGGCGTGGCGTGCCTGTGCGCCCTGGCCGCGCTGGCCTGGGGGCTGCCGCCGGTCGAGGGCCTGTTGGCGTCAATTGCTCTGGGCTACGGCGTCATGCTCGCCTGGGACGTGGTACTGCTGTACCGGTATTTTCCTCAGAGCGACCGCAGCCCCTGGCCCTTTTTGCAGTGGCTCGATCAGTTTATGCCGCTGGCGCTCACGGGCCTGTTAACCAATCTGGGACTCTTTGCGCACCTGGTGATTATTTGGGCCGGTCCTATTGGCGTGCAGGTCAAGGGCTTGTTTTATGGTGCGCCCTACTACGATGTGCCGGCGCTCATTGCGTTTTTGACGATCCTGGTCACGACCGTCAACTTTGTGGTCTCGGTCGAGGTCAACCTCTATCCGCGCTACCGCGACTACTACAGCCTGTTCAATGACGGCGGCGTGGTAGGCGACATTGTGGTGGCCGAGGAGGAGATGCTCTCCACGCTTAACAGCGAACTGCGCTTTTGTGCACTCAAGCAGCTGCTTGTGACCGCGGCGGTCATCTCGCTCGAGACCACGGTGCTGTCGGCCTTACCGTTGGGCTTTAACAACCTTATGCACGGGTATTTTCGCACGCTGTGCGTGGGCTATGGCCTGTATGCCGTGGGCAATACGGTGATGCTTATCTTGCTGTACTTTACCGACTACAAGGGGGCCGTGCTGGCCTCGGGGTTGTTTGCCGGTGTGGCCGGGCTGGCGACTGCCGTGTCGTTGCTTTTGCCGCAGCAGTTTTACGGCTTTGGCTTTTTGCTGGGTGCGCCGGTGTTTTTTATCGTGGCGCTGCTGCGGCTCGATACC
>CABTAA010000125.1 GCA_902482615.1 uncultured Collinsella sp. | reverse complement strand
GATGCCGTGGCGGCCCGTGCCGTCTACGGCTCTCCGTGCATCGTGATCGACCTGGGCACGACGACCAATATCGAGGTCATCGACGCGTGCGGTACCTTTGTGGGCGGCGTCATCGCGCCGGGTCTGGCGCTCGGCGCCCGCTCGCTCTCGGCCGCTGCGGCGCGTCTGCCGCAGGTCGAGCCTTCGGCGCCCACGCATGTGATCGGCCGCAACACGCGCGAGGCCATGCGCTCGGGCGTGGTCTTGGGCGAGGTAGCCCGCATCGACGGCATGCTCGACATGGGGCTCGCCGAGATGCGCGCGACCAAGGCCGCGGGGGAAGGCAACGTGCCCATCGTCATTACCGGCGACGATGCCGAGGCACTCGCGTCGCTGGTCGGTCACAGTCTGACGGTCGACGACGCGCTGACGTTGCGGGGACTGGCCGAGCTCTACCGCATCAACCAAAAGCCCCGCCGCGTGTAAAAGTGAGGGCGCCGGTGGGACAAACGCCTCCACCTTTCACCTGCTACAATGGGTCAAACTATTGCGATTACGGAGGTGTCTGTCATGTCGGACGATCTTCATCAAACTTCGTCAGGCAAGCGCCTGGACGTCATTAGCTGGGACGAGTTCTTTATGAGCGTGGCCATCGCCGCGCAGCGCCGCAGCAAGGACCCCAACACGCAGGTGGGTGCGTGCATCGCCAACACCAACCACCGCATCCTTTCGGTGGGCTACAACGGTACACCCTCGGCGCTCAACGACGACTTTTTCCCGTGGGGTACGAGCGACGACCCGCTGCAGGACAAGCACAACTACGTGGTCCATGCCGAGGCCAACGCCGTGCTCAACTACCGTGGCTCGCTCAAGGACCTCGAGGGTTCCACGGTCTACGTCACGCTGTTCCCGTGCCACGACTGCGCCAAGATTTTGGCTCAGGTGGGCGTGGGCGAGGTCGTCTACCTGGACAACAAGTACGCCGACACCGATGACGGACGCATCAGCCGCCGCATCCTCGACTCCTGTGGCATCAGCTACCGCCAGGTTATCGTCGATGTTCACATCGGCACCGAGGGGCGGGCTCAGCAGTAGCGCGTGGCAACGCCAGCTGGCAACAAAAGGCAGCCAAAAGAGCCCCGTCCCAAATTGACTACTCGTGAAAGTCGCGTCTGCGCGCATGGACGGCTCGTGAGCGGGTACACGGCTGTAGTAACATAGCTCTGTCCGCGGGCGCGCCCGCGTTATTGTGAGAAAGGAGCCCCTGTGGCTGTTAACGAAGAGCTGCTTAAGAAGGTTCTTGAAGAGATTCGCCCCAACCTACAGGCCGACGGCGGCGACATGGAGTATATAGGCGTTGATGACGAGGGCGTCGTCAAGCTGGAGCTTCAGGGCGCCTGTGCCGGTTGTCCCATGAGCGCCCTGACGCTTTCCATGGGCATCGAGCGTATCCTCAAGGAGCACGTGCCCGGCGTTACGCGTGTCGAGCAGGTCAATGCCTCCGGCGAGACCGATGACCTGTACGACGAGTACGCGCCGTTCTAAGATGCGAAAGCTGCGGACGGCATACTCCGCATAGACGTTACGCCCAAATATGCGGCTGCGAGCGCAAGGCCCGCGGCCGCATTTGTATGTAGGGAGTAGGAGGGTCGACATGCTCAACGACTTCTACCATATGCTTGATCCCGTCGCGATCTCGGCGGGCCCCATCACCATCTACTGGTACGGCCTGGCCTACGTGGTCGGCGCCCTGCTCACGGCGGTCGTCATGTACCGCACGCAGCGTCGCTGGGGTTTTGACATTACGGTCGACGACCTGACGAGTGTCGTGGTCGGCGTGGTCTTTGGCCTTATCATTGGCGCCCGCCTGTTCTACGTCATCTTTTACGGCGACGGCTACTACTGGGCGCATCCGCTCGAGATCTTTGCCACCAACGAGGGCGGCATGAGCTTCCATGGCGGTTTGGTGGGCGGCGTTATCGGCGGCGTGCTCGTGTGCCGCATGTACAAGCTCGACGCCTGGACCATCGCCGACCTTGCCGTTATCGGTGCTCCGCTGGCCTTATGTCTGGGACGCTGCGCCAACTTTGTCAACGGCGAGCTGTGGGGCAAGCCGACCGATCTGCCCTGGGGCGTGGTCTTTGGCGGGACTGCGGGCGATATGCCGCGTCACCCCTCCCAGCTCTACGAGGCATTTCTTGAGGGCATCGTGCTCTTTTGCATTCTGCAGGTGCTCAGCCGCAAAAAGCCGCTACTGCCCCAAGGCACGTTTATGGGCGTCTTTGTGATGGGCTACGGCATCGTCCGCTTTCTCGTTGAGTTTGTGCGCGTGCCCGATGCGCAGCTGGGCTATCTGCTGAGTGGCGTCATCACCATGGGTCAGCTGCTGAGCCTGCCGCTTGTAATCGCGGGCCTGGCGCTCATCATCTTTGCTCGTCGCCGCAACCAGCCCCAGCGCGTCTACCTGGACGCCTAACCACCAAAACCACCACAAAGGGGACAGGAACCTTTGTGGTGGTTCGCTGGGCAACGATGACAGAACCGTAACGTTTCCCCAGATAAAACCTGCCAAAATAAACCTGTCCCTTTTTGGCAGGTTTCTAGAAAGGCTTTCGGACTGTGAAGGATTCCGACCTCTCCACAACGGCTGCGCGCGACGCTGCCCGCATCGTCTGGTTTAAGCGCTACCCCGCCAAGCAGACGCTCATCGCATTTTTGCTCGCGCTGTTGGCGACCACGGCGTTTTCCATCGATCCCTCCCCGGTGTCGAGCAACGCAGTCTTGGCGATTGACCCCAACGCCTCGGGCATGCTGTACGTGTGCTACGAGGTGCTCCTCTCGTTTGCCGGCCATACCGACGCGGTCATGTTGCTTGCGCTTGCCTGCCTGCTCACTCTGCCGTTTCGCTACGTGTTCTTTGGCCGTGGCGATACCTGGCGTCCATCGATCATTCTGCCGTCGCTGTTCTTCGCCATCTGCATGGTGTTCGGCCGCAGCTACGACCTCACCGACTCGGCCGAGATTGTCCTTGGCGACAAAGCTCGCATCATCTGCGCCTGGATTGGCGGCGCGGGCTGGATGCTCCTGGCGATCGTTGCCTTCTACCTTGCCTTTGAGTGTCTAGATTGGCTGAGCTCTCGGCGCATTCCGTTTTCCGAAGCGCACTTTGGCCGCGTATGGCGTGTGACTCACGCCGTGCTCTCGGTCCATCCCTTTGCCGGGCCCTTCCTGGTGCTTATGATCGCCTGGGCGCCCACGCTCATCGCTTCGCTGCCTGGCCTTTTTATGGGAGATACGGGCGCGCAGATTCGCCAGTGGTTCAACTACCCCAACGGCACGAGTGACTACCTGCGTCTGCTTAATCCCAATGTGTTGCTCAACGGGCATCACCCTGTAGTGCATACGGCTATTATCGGCTCGTGCGTTCAGCTGGGGCTTTCGCTGTTCAACAGCGCCAACGCAGGTCTTGCCATCTATACCTGTGCTCAGTTCGTCATTACGGCTGCCTGCATGGCCTATTCCATTTCGTCGCTGCGCAAATTGGGCGTGAGCCTGCCGGTTCGCGGTGCGATCCTGCTGTTCTTTGCGTTTATGCCGATGTTCTCTAACTACGCGGCGTTGCTCACCAAAGACGTGCTCTTTGCCGACGCGTTTTTGGTGCTGCTGGTACAGACCGTCAAGCTCGTGGCATGTGGCTTGCCCCGTCGTGATGCCAATGCCGAGCGAGCGGGCGAGAAAGCCCCCGTGCTCTTTGCGCGCCACGACTGGCTGCTGCTCGCTCTGGGCGCCATGGGTTCCACGTTTCTGCGCAACGGCGGCCTGGTGTTTCCCCTGGCGGCATGCGTAATCGCGGCGGCGTTTTGCGTATGGGACGTGCATGTGGCTCGTCGTGCAGCCAAGCAGACTGGCGCTGCGCCTTCGGGCGCCATCCCGCGTTTCCGCTGGGTTGGCGTTCTCGCGGTGCTCGCGCTCTGCCTTGCCTCTAATATGTACTTCACCAAGGTCTTTATGCCGGCGCACGACATTACGCCCGGCTCCAAGCGCGAAATCCTTTCGATTCCGTTCCAGCAGACGGCTCGTTTCGTCCAAAAGCACGACGGCCTCAACTCGGGCGTCAACCCTACGGTTAAGGAGGACGGCACCATCGTGGAGGCTCCTTGCGACGGCTTGGTGACCGACGAAGAGCGTGCCGTGATCGACCGTGTGCTCAAGTACGAGAATCTGGGCCGCCGTTACAACCCGGATAAGTCGGACGCCGTCAAAAATTGCTTTAACGAGTACGCCTCGCAGGAGGACATCAAGGCCTATTTTGAGGTGTGGGCCCAGATGTTCAAAAAAGATCCCGAGTGCTATATCTCGGCGCTCATCAATAACTACTACGGCTACTTTTATCCGAGCGCGCGCGATGCCTGGGTCTACAGCACGGCGCGTAGTGCCGAGATCATGGCGCGTCCCGACAACCTCAAGTACTTCGACTTCCATCCGGTTGACAGCAACGTGGTGCGCTGGTGCGACCACCTGATCAATTTGTACCGTGTGGCGGTGCAGCGTGTTCCCTTTATCTCGCTCACCATGAGCTCGGCCACCTATGTGTGGATCATGATCGCCGTGGTGGTCTACCTGCTGCGTCGTCATTCATGGCGTGCGCTGGTGATCTGGGTGCCGCTGTTGGGCGTGCTCGCCGTGTGCCTGATTGGCCCGTGCAACGGCTCGACTTACATGCGCTACCTGTATCCGGTCATCGCCTGCATGCCCTTCGCCATCGGCGCCACCGTCACCCGCAGCGACTTCCTCTGGTTCTAACTTGGTGCATTGAGGTCAGGTTTCTTTGCACCAAAGGGGCCATTATCACGACGCCTTCATTTTGGGGTTTATCTCGCAGGCCAGTAGGTATATCATAACGACGTTTGTTTATATTGCCCGAGCATCTGCGCTGGGCTTTAGGTCGAAACCGATAGGAGACACGTATGTCCGGACACTCTAAGTGGGCCACAACCAAGCATCGTAAGGGCGCGCAGGACGCCAAGCGTTCCGCCCTCTTCTCCAAGCTCAGCCGCAACATCACCGTTGCTGCCCGTCTCGGCGGTGACCTTTTGAAGGGTGTAACTCAAGAAGCTGATGTTATCGTGGC
>CABTAA010000124.1 GCA_902482615.1 uncultured Collinsella sp. | reverse complement strand
CGCCGCCTCCGCCGCCGCTCGAGCTGTCGGAGCTCGACGCCAGCTCACGGATGCTCTCGTGATACACGTCATCGAACGAATCGAGCGGAGACTCGATACCGTAATGATGGTAGTACCACCAGTAGCAGGGATAATTGTCATAGAAGCCGTCGGCCTCGCGGACCTCGGGCGGCACGGCCTCGGCAAGCTGACGCAGCACTTCCTTGGAAACACCCAGCGCCACGCCCATCACCAGCAGCTTGTTCCACAGCACCAGATCGCCGGGGACGGCTTCCTTTAGACGAGTGAAGTCCTCGAGCCAATGCTTAAGTGCCTTGCAGCGAGCCGCCACCTCGGCGCCCTCCGGCGTAAAGCGGCGGAACGTAAGGCCCACGCCGATACCCACCAGCACAATCGGCACCGAGATAAACGCGGCGGTAATGTTCGCCTGTGCGCCATCGGTAAAGAAGATGGATCCCACGGGAACAAAGGCAATCAGGATACCAAGAACCAGGCAAAACACCATTGCAACAATGCCGTCCGAGGCAACGTACTCGCTATCGGCCAGCTTGCCCTTAACGGTGTTCTGATAGTCCTCGAGCTTATCACCCACGGGTGTAGCGTGCTGCTTGACGTAGTGCTGCAGCTCGTCGAATGTGCGCGAACGATCGCCGTTCTCGTCAGGCTTAGCACCGGCAAAGAAGACCTTGAGCACCATGCGGTCAATGCCCTTGGCCGACTTCCAGCCCGCATCACTCACCGTCACGCGATACGTCTGCTCTTCTTTTTCACGCCCCAACAGGCCCTTCTTGGCCTTGGTCACGGTCGCCTGCTCCAGCTTGATCACACGGTCGTCGGTGAGCTTCATAAGCGTGGCGATATATGCCTGATCGGGCACCTCGTTCCAGCTCATGAGGGCCGAAAGCACGGCGGGATGGTCGGCCGAGGGCACATCGCGGAAATATTCGTCCTGGAAAAGCGGCTTGGGCTTGCGCTTGCGCAGCTTGAGCATAACGATTGTGCCGGTAAAGGCCACCGCCGCGACAACACTTAGCACGGCAAGTGCATTGGCAATCATGCGAGCGTGAGCGCGGCGGGCGTTAGCTTCGTCGGCCCATTCCTTCTCTTCGCTCAGGATCGTTGACATGCGCTCTTCGCCCGAGGCGGTAAGCTGCGGCACCCAGTCGCTAGGGAAGGCGATGCGTGCCTCGGCGAATTCGCCCTGATGCACACAGGGAATGGTATAGGTGACCATGGGTTCGTCCGCATCGAGCGATACATCGCCCGTCAGCGGGCCGTGGCCCCATGCGCGGAAGTTATCGCCCTTGACGGCCGCCGTCCCGGCAGCGGCATTTGCGAAGCGCACTTCCATCTCGACATCGTCGGAATCCGCAGACCAGCCGTCGCCCACAAATTTCCAATAGAGCTCGGCGGTATCGGCCCAGTTCATAACCGCACCGGTCATGGTGTAGCTCACGTAATAGATCGCGCTGTCGCCGCTCTCGTGGGGGCTGAAAACCTTAATCCTTACGCCGTCACCGGTCTGCTCGACCGTATAGACGCCAGAGTCGCCCTTATTCGCGCTATCGACTTTGTTAAACGCGGTGTCCTCTTCCTCGACACTCAGCACATCGACGCCCGCCGTGCCGCCCTGCTGGTTGGTACCCGTATTGATCTCCCAAAACACGCCGTTGATGTCGTCGTCGAAATCAAACTGGCGTCCCTCGACAACGGTTAGCGAGCCGTCGGCCTCAACCGTGGCACCGATATAGGTTTGGGTCATGGAATAACCGTCGGCGTGTGCGGCGGCGGGCAGTAGCAGCAATGCAAGCGCGACGAGCGCGCAAATGGAAGCAAATCGCGCAAACGGGCAGCGCTGCCGACAGGTCTTGGCAACGGGGGCGTTCATAGGCACATCCTTTGTCTGTGATACCAGTAGCGTCATTGTCCCACGTTTGCGGGTTCATGTGACGAACATCTAGGTCAGCGGAGTATCAAACGGGACGAAAGTCACGCCCACGGCCGCCACCTGGGGACGTTCCTTATTTGCCGGCAATCTGGGACACTCCTTGGCATAGCCCGCTCCGGCAATAGATACCACTTCATAGCTCCGTCACAGGTGTAGCGGCTTTGTGTGGGCGCGGCGTGAGCCGATTAAGCCGGCGAGCGAGGGGGATAAAGCAGTTGAGCGAAAACGGTTTGCCCCTTTGCCGTTCGCTCGAGGATCATGTCCCCCTTTTCCGCAGAAACCCCGGCAGTTGCGAAGAGCTGCCGGGGTTTCTGTCGTTTGTGAGACTAAGTCGGTACGCAGCGATCGAGACCTTGAGCCGCAAACCCACCGTGCGCAATGCGCACCGCCGCCAACTTGTGAGCGCAGCAACGCCTTCCCTGCCAAGCCCCGCGCTATACTCGTCCGCATGGATATCAACGCACGCAACATAGCAACACACGCCGCGGACGCACCAGCAACGCCACCCGCCCCCGTCCCCACCCCCGTCGTGGGCCGCTTTGCCCCGTCGCCCTCGGGCCGCATGCACTTGGGCAACGTGTTCAGCTGCCTGTGCTCGTGGCTTTCGGCCCGCAGCCAAGGCGGCAGCATCGTGCTGCGCATCGAGGACCTGGACGATCGCTGCAAGCGCCCGGAACTTGCCACTCAATTGATTGACGACCTGGCCTGGCTGGGACTGGAGTGGGACGAAGGCCCCTACTACCAGCACGATCGCCTGGATCTGTACGAGGACGCCCTGCGTCAGCTGCAAGACGCCGGCCTCACCTATCCCTGTTTTTGCACGCGTGCCGAACTCCACGCCGCGAGCGCGCCGCACGCGAGCGACGGCACGCCCATCTACCGCGGCGCCTGACGAGACCTTTCTGCCGAGGAGGTTGCCCGCCGCAGCGCTCTGCGCGCTCCGGCCACGCGCCTGCGCGTACCCGCCGTCGACGACCTCGCAAACGATGTGATCGAATTCGTGGACCGCACGTATGGAGCCCAATGCGAAGCACTCGCCACCGAATGCGGCGACTTTTTGGTGCGCCGCAGCGACGGCGTTTTTGCCTACCAGCTAGCCGTGGTGGTCGACGACGCTGCCATGGGCGTCACCGAGGTCGTGCGCGGATGCGATCTGCTGGGCTCCACGCCGCGCCAAATCTACCTGCAGCATTTGCTGGAACTTCCCACGCCGCACTACGCGCACATTCCGCTGCTCATGTCGCCGGATGGCCGCCGCCTTTCCAAGCGCGACCGCGACCTGGACCTGGGCGAGCTCCGCACCCGCTTTGGCGCGCCCGAGGCACTACTGGGCTGGCTCGCCGGGCAAACAGGCATCGCGCCGGACGCCACACCGCGCTCTGCCGAGCAGCTGGTCGAGCACTTTAGCTGGGATGTTATCCGCACGCATCGGGAAAACATCACTGTAACGGTCGAGTAGCCAGCCACCCCGCCCCTACGCGACATCCCAGGGCTGGAGTTCGTCGCCCAGGCGGACAATACAGTCGTAGAGCACGGTGTGGCACTCGGCTGGGTTGGCGTCACGATGAAAATGCCCGTAGTACCAGCGCTTGTAGTCCAGGTGGTCCTCCAGCTCGTCGAAAAACGTGGTGAGTCGATCGACATCGGGATAATTCCAGCCAGGTGCCGGGTAAAGCGTGGGCGAAAGCATGCGCGTGGAGCAGGTATGGGTGATCGCATAGTCGACCTTCCAACCCACGCTGTCGAGCTTTGCCCGCGCCTCCTCAAAGTTGCGCTCGTCCGGCAGCTCCTGCGGCCACCAACTGGAATACGGAATGCGGTATTCCTTATCCACGCTCGTGGCGCCGCCCATGGTAAAGATCGTTGAACCGTCGAGCTCAAAAACCTCACCGCGCGTCAGGCGTCGGATGGGCGAGGTGTCCGACAGGCGCTGCGTCAGGCCGCCGTGCCACAGCTCCATGGGGCGCTCCGACCAGTGATCGAAACGCTCGTGGTTGCCGTCGACAAACAGCACGGTATAGGGGCGCGACTCCAGCCAGGCGATGTCGGCACATTCCTCGGCAGAGAAATCCCACGGAAAGCCAAAGTCGCCCGCGACAATCAGAAAGTCGTCGCTCGTCAGACCATCCCCAAGATCCCAGTCGCGAAGCTTTTGCATGTCGACGCCGCCGTGAATATCGCCCGTCACATAGACCGTCATCGGATCACCACTTCCCTGTAAGTCGCTAGCCCACATTCTGCACGATCACTAAGTCAACCGTTCCAGCCCTTCCATCCTTTGGGACCTACCCTCGCTCTTCCATCCAAACGGGTCAAACACCCAAAAGATCAGATCGAGCACGCCGCCGGTCATCATGGCGCCGGCAAGAGCCATGCAAACATGCAGAAAGCTGGCACTTCGGAGCACGTCGAACGGCCCCAGAACAGCCAGCAGCGCGACCGCTGCGCCGGCTACGCACAGCGCGAGGCACGGCCCCGCGTCCTTAACGCACTTCTTTGCGAGATGCTTTGCGTTGTCACTCATCGGTATCGAACTCCTTAGAGGGTCGTTGTTCAGACGCATGCCGCCGCGGCAGAGCGGGGCGGCAGGGTAAGTGTCACATGCCGTGCGGACATCAATGGAGAAACCGCCTGCTCGACCAACCTTTGACGCCGTTTTGCACCGACACCACATCCCCCGCTATCGAGGTCTAATACTTTTCCCGAGAAGTGAATGGCTGTTTTTGAACCCCTGAAACATCCGCATTTTTCGGCGGCAAAATCGCAGGAAGCGGCACCTTTAAAGTGTCGATGCTTCGGGGGTCCGTTTTAGCTCGTTCACTTCTCGGGAAAGTATTAGACCTCGCTGCTAGCTATCCAAAAAGACACCTCTCCCTTCCCCACCGCCACCCAAAAACTCATCCAACGTTAATCTTGGCTCAAGAATCGCTTAATCTATAACCTGCACTATAGAGTTCGACCAAGGGCGGGGCGGCGCCGCGCAACGCAGACCGCCGAACGCAACGCTCGCGCCCGGGCAAATCGCCCGGCGTCGCGCCCATCGAACGAAAGGACAGGTCATGGACGACCTCGAAAAAGTTGAAACCATCCGCACCAAGTGCAACGTGAGCTACACCGATGCCAAGGCCGCGCTCGACGCCGCCGACGGCAACGTTTTGGACGCCATCATTTGGCTCGAGTCGCAGGGCAAG
>CABTAA010000123.1 GCA_902482615.1 uncultured Collinsella sp. | reverse complement strand
GCAACATCCTCGGCCGCACCCTCCAGCACCGAATACTCAACCGCGCCGGCACGCACCAGCAGCGCCTCGGCGCCGTCATAGTCCATACGCACACGCGAGCGAATCACGCTGGGGTACGGATCGTAATGCCGCACGCGACCCTGTGCATCGAGCTCAATGTCAACGGTAAACGCAAGACGGTCCTCGTCAGGGCGAAGCGAGCACAGGTCATTGGACAGGCGTTCGGGCAGCATGGGAAGCACGCGATCGGCCAGATACACCGATGTCGTACGATGGCGAGCCTCAAGATCGATATGCCCGTCCCAAGCCACATAGTGTGAAACGTCGGCGATATGCACACCCAGCTTGTAGCCACCCTCGGGCGTGCGCTCCAGCGAAATGGCGTCGTCAAAGTCGCGCGCGTCGACTGGGTCGATCGTGATGACAAAGCGGTCGCGCAGATCGCGGCGGAGCGGGTCCTTAAGCGCCGCGGACACATCGAGCGAAAGCCCCTCGGCCTCGTCCAGCGCGGCCTCGGGATAGCTATCGGTATAGCCGTAACGCGCCATCACATATTGAACGCCCAAATCGGGCGCGTCATCTCCGCCAATGCGGCGTTCGATCGTCACGGTACCCGATTCCAGGCGCGTCGGGTAGGTCAAAATGCGCGCGACAACAGCATCACCCGGGTGGACACCCAGACGATCCGCCGAGGTATCCTCGGGCAGAATGAAGAAGTCGGCCTTCAGGCGCGAATCGAGCGGCTCGATCACACCGAGCGGACCGGCGGTCTGGTACGTGCCCACCACGCTTATGGCTGCACGCTCAACCACGCTTTCGATCACGGCGCGCCGCTCACCGTGCGGGCTGTTCTTAATGCTCACGGCAACGGTATCGCCATCCATGATCTCGCGCTTACCGCGGCCCATGACCTTGTAGTCGCCGTTTTCGGTTACAACGTAGGCGCTATGCTCATGGAGCTGCACGCGCCCGGTCAGGCTCGGACGGCGTTCGCTGCGCACCGGCCCGCGCTGATTGCGAGCTCCACGCTTATGCTTGTTATTGCGCCCCATGGCGCCTCCTAACTATCGATTGCGAACTCCAAAGAGTCTACCCAAATGATTCGCTTTCCTGCCGTCCCCTAGGGATCAAAAAACGGGCCGCCCCATAAGAGACGACCCGTTGGAAGGGATGAATTCCAAGCATGCCTACACGCGCAGGTAGCGGCGCATGGCGATGGCAGAACCAAAGAGACCGATAATCACGCCGACCAGAATCAGCGCAGCATAGGTCACCAGGTAGTACTGCATCGGCAGGGGAAAAGACATCCAGCCGATGCTCTCCTGCAGACGCGGGATCATCAGATTGCGCAGCAGCTCCAGAACGCCGATGGAAAGCAGCGAGCCCAAAATGGCCTGCAGCACGCCCTCGGTGATAAACGGGCCACGAATGAAGCCGTTGCTGGCGCCGACCAGACGCATAATCGCAATCTCACGACGACGCGCCGTGATGGACAGGCGAATCGTGTTGTTGATGAAGATGAATGCGATAAAGGTCAGAAGACCAACGAGCACCACGGCGGCGATGCGGATGTAGTTGGTCACCTGGAACAGGCGGCTCACTTCCTCCTGGCCGTACAGCACGCTCGCGTTGACGTCGCCGTCATCCGCGATCTTCTGGAAATCGGCATCCTTCTTGAGCTTCTTTGCCGTGCTCTCGACCTTGGACGGATCGTCCATCTCAATAGCGAAGGAAGCCGGCAGCGGGTTCTGGCCATCGAGCGCGCTCATGGTGGCGTCGGCGTTGCCCGACATCTTGCTCGTATACTCGGCCAGCGCGTCGTCCTTGTCCTTATAGGTCACGGACTTGACGTTATTCCACGTCTTAAGCTCGGCCTCAAAAGCCTGAACATCGGCCTGATCGGCGTCATCACTAATGAACGCGTTGATGACAACCTGATCCTCGACGGTGCCGATCACGGAGTTCAGCATCGCAGAGCCCATGATGAACAGGCCGATGATAAACAGCGAAAGGAAGATCGTGATGACGGCGCCGAGCGAGGTAGTCCAGTTACGGAAGAAGTGGCTGATTGCTTCTTTGAAGGAGTAGCCCACGTTAGTTGGTGCCATAGTTGCCGTAACCTCCCCTCTCCTGGTCGCGGATGACGTGGCCGCCCTCGAGGGCGATCACGCGACGGTGCATGCTATCGACCATCTCGCGGTCGTGCGTGGCGACGATCACGGTGGTGCCGGTGCGGTTAATACGCTCAAGCAGCTTCATGATGCCCAGCGAGATCGCCGGGTCGAGGTTGCCCGTGGGCTCGTCGCAGATCAGCAGCGGCGGACGGTTGACCATAGCACGGGCGACGGCAACGCGCTGCTGCTCGCCACCGGAAAGCTGGTCGGGCAGCGAGTCCATCTGATCGGCCAGACCGACCAGGCGCAGCACCTCGGGCACTTGGCTGCGAATGACGCCCTTGGGCTTGCCGATGCACTGCAGGGCAAACGCCACGTTTTCGTAGGCGGTCTTTTGCGGCAGAAGCTTAAAGTCCTGGAACACGGCGCCAATCTGGCGGCGCAGGAACGGAACCTTACGGTTCTTGATCTTCATGAGGTCCTGACCGGCAACCAGGATGCGGCCGCTCGTCGGCTTGACGTCGCGGTTGAGCGTCGACAGCAGCGTGGTCTTACCCGAGCCGGAGTGACCGACCAGGAAGACGAACTCGCCCGGATAGATCTCGATGTTGATGTCGTCGAGTGCAGGCTTGTTAGGCTGTGCCGGATAGATCTTGGTGACATGCTCCATAAGGATGACGGGCTCGACACCGGCCTGCTTGGCCATCTTCTTGCGGCTGGCCTGCGGATCGATGGGCGCAAACACCGACGTAAAATCGGGGTTGTTGAGCGCGTTATCGAGGCTTGCGACCTCGGCTGCCTGATCGCTCTCGACCACCGGGGCAGCAGGCTGCGTGGGGTCGGGAATAGCGGCAAAGAGACCGGACTGCGCAGGCTGAGGAGCCGGCGTCGCAGGGGCCAAGGGGTCGGGAATGCCGGCCATGGTAGGCTGCGGCGTGGCGGCACCAGCCTGAGGCTGCTCCACGCGAGCGGTCACGGCCTGAACGGGCTCAAAACCCGCCGTGCCGGAAAGCGCGACATCGCTGGTTGGATTGTAGGCAAAGGGATCGGATGCCGGCTGTGCCTGATCTGCCGGCTGAGCGGGGGCCTGAGCAACAGGCTGGCCCTCTGAATCCGGAGTGGCGAAACGACTGCCCTGGACGCCTGCCTGCGTCTTGGGGGCATCATCGCCCGCACCGGAGGTACGGAAGTGGTTACCCACTGGTGCTCCTTATCGTCGTGCGTTTAAACTACATGAGCGCTTTGTATTTTAGCAGTATTAGCTTTGCTGCACATAAGAAGCATGGCGTGCTTAGGGATCCCGTCGGCCGGGCACAGGGTTACTCTCCAAATCGTCCTCGGACATGTCGGAGCCCCCGCTGCGCGCTTCGCGCGGTAGGGGCTCCTCCGTCCTGCGGAAAGAATTGGAGAGTAACCCTGTGCCCGGCCTGCGATAACTAAGGGGTCGCCGCGTTTATCTTGGGACGCTGCATATACAACGCTGGAAGGGTCTGAATTGCGCTTTGTCGATATATGCCCTTTTCCCTGATGGGACCGTGCTTGAGGGGCGTCTTCATGAGTTGCGGTGAAATAGGGACTGTTTTACCAGTTAAAAGGTCTAATCAGTCCCTATTTCACCGCAACTGAAACAGGGGCGCTCTCCAAGAGAGCGCCCCTGCCGGGTTTCCATAGTTCTGGCGAAGCAGTCCTTGAGATCCGCCTTGCCTTATGCCAAGAACTCCTTGGTGGTCGCCACGATGTTGGCGGCGTCCAGGCCATACTTGTGCAAGAGCTCGGCACCCGGGCCGGACTCGCCAAAGGTGTCGTTGACGCCGATCTTCTTGAGGGGCGTCGGGCACTGCTCGCACAGGACGTCGGCAACGGCGCTGCCCAGGCCACCGATTACAGAATGCTCCTCGACGGTCACGACGTGGCCGGTCTTGGTGGCGCTCTTGACGATCAGGTCGGCATCGATGGGCTTGATGGTGTGCATGTTGATGACCTCGGCGTCGATGCCCTCGGCAGCGAGCTGCTCGGCGGCCTCGAGAGCCTCGCCGACCATCAGGCCGCAGGCGATGATGGTGACGTCGGCGCCCTCGCGCATGACAATGCCCTTACCCAACTCGAAGTTGTAGGTCTCGGGGTCGTTGATAACCGGCGAGGCCAAACGAGCGAAGCGCATGTACACCGGACCGTCGCACTCGTAGGCGGCGCGCGTCACGGCGCGGGCCTCGACGTCGTCGGCAGGAACGATCACAGTCATGCCGGGGATGACGCGCATGAGGGCGATATCCTCGCAGCACTGGTGCGTGGCACCATCCTCGCCCACCGAGATACCGGCGTGCGTGGCACCAATCTTAACGTTGAGGTGCGGGTAGCCGATGGAGTTACGGACCTGCTCAAAAGCGCGGCCGGCTGCGAACATGGCAAAGGTGCTCGCGAAGGCAACGCGGCCGGTGGTCGCGATACCGGCGGCGACGCCCATCAGGTTGCTCTCGGCGATACCCACGTCGAAGAAGCGGTCGGGGCAGGCGGCCTTGAACTTGCCGGTCTGCGTGGCGGCGGTGACGTTGCCGTCGGCGTCCTTGGTGTAAAGGTTCATCGGCAGATTGTAGGTATACTGGATGTTCGTCGCGTTTTGACTGAGCTTTGAATCCTCGCTCATCTGCTCGTCGAGAAACACCTTGAGATCGGTAACGTTGTTTTCCTGGATCTCGGCACTTGTCATGGCGTTCATCATTTCATACATGATGGTGTTGCCGTAAACCGCGTCCTTGTCGTGCTTGTTCTCGGCGTTTTCGGAGTTTATGCCCATGAGCGTGGTCATGAGCGACGACATGTCAACCGACTCTGCCTGTATCGAGATCGGGTAGGATGACGAGGTGTCCTCCTGAACACGGTCGATATAGTTGTTGACGCCGGTCGAGATCGACAGTATCAGCGCGATGCCGATTATGCCGATGCTGCCGGCAAAGGAGGTCAGCGCCGTGCGTCCCTTTTTGGTAAACAGGTTTTTCAAGGACAGGCCAAAGGATGTGCCGAGGGACATGGAGGGCTTTT
>CABTAA010000122.1 GCA_902482615.1 uncultured Collinsella sp. | reverse complement strand
GCTTGCTGTACGCGGTTTCGCTGAAATAGCGGGAGTGCGCCTTCTCGCCATGCGCCAGCAGTACCGCAGAGCGGATTTCGCTGCTGTATTGCAAAATCGGCATATTCAGGAACGACAGCGAGGACGTCACATTCCAGCCGCCGTTGGAGTTCAGGCTGCGGGGATGGTATCCTCGCGGGGTCTTGTAGTAGGCGTAATAGTCCTTTACAAACTGCGGTGCGTCCTCTGGCAGCGGATCGACCACGCCACCCGCCAGCGCATAACTGCCGTTTTTATAGTCCTCGGTGCGCTGCGCGTTCAGCGCTTTACGTTTTTCGAAGCGCGCCTGCTCGGAATCCTCGGCGTCAAAGTAGCCGTTTGCGGTCACGCGGGTCATATCGTACATGGTCATAGCCGCGGTGGCCTTGATGCGGGTGTCGATGGCTGCGGCATTGATTGCCATGCCGCCCCAGCCGCAGATGCCGATGATGCCGATGCGCTCCGGATCGACGTTTTCCTGTACCGAGAGGAAATCCACCGCTGCGCAGAAATCCTCGGTGTTGATGTCCGGCGATGCCACATAGCGGGGCGCACCGCCGCTCTCGCCGGTATAGGACGGGTCGAAGGCAATCGCGAAAAAGCCCAGCTCCGCCATTTTCTGCGCATAAAGGCCGGACGTTTGCTCCTTCACCGCGCCAAACGGACCGCTGACGGCGATGGCAGGCAGCTTGCCCTCCACGTTCTTTGGCACGTAGACGTCGGCCGCCAGCGTGATGCCGTATCGGTTGTGGAAAGTCGCCTTGCTGTGCTCAACCTTGTCGTTTTTGGGGAACACCTTGTCCCATTCCTGCGTCAGTTTCAACTGCTCCATGCCTAAGCCTCCTTGTCGGTCGCTTTAAGGTATTGCTCGTCGATCACGGGCTCCAACCACTCGTTGGAGGCCTCCTCGCCCGGAACCTCCAGCGCGAGATGGGAGAACCAGCTCTCGGGCGCGGCTCCGTGCCAATGTTTCACACCCGGGGCGATGTTGACCACGTCGCCAGGGCGCAGCTCCTGTGCCGATTTGCCCCATTCCTGGTAAAACCCTCGACCGGCCACACAGACGAGGATCTGTCCGCCACCGCTTTTGGCGTGATGGACGTGCCAGTTGTTGCGGCAGCCGGGCTCGAACGTCACGTTGTAGACGCCGACCTGCTCGGTGGAAAGGGGCGCGAGGTAGCTTTGCCCGATAAAGTACTTCGCAAATGCGTCGTTGGGGGCACCGATAGGAAAGGCCATCTCGTTTTGGTGTCGGGCCTTTGCGTCGGCGCCGTCGTCCTCGTCCGCCCAGACCTCCTTCGCCATGCGGAAGGCCGCCCACGCCTTGGGCCATCCCGCGTAAAACGCCGCGTGCGTAATGATTTCCGCTATCTCAGCCCTGGTCACCCCGTTGTTCTTTGCGGACATCAGATGATATTGGAACGAGGAGTCCGTCAGCCCCTGCGCCATCAGGGCAACCATCGTCACTATGCTGCGGTCGCGCAAGGAAAGCTCGCCCTCCCGGCTCCACACCTCGCCGAACAGCACGTCGTCGTTGAGCTGTGCGAATTTGGGGGCAAAGTCCCCTAGAGCATCCCTACCCGCCGTCTGTTTAATTGCCATGATCGATTTCCTCCTATCGATGGTTCTGGACACGAATCTGTCTCCGCGCGGCTAAGTAGCCCGCCTAGATTTCCATGCCCATTCGTTGCGCCTGTTCCAGAGCGGGATGCCCGGCGATATCGCCCACACCGTTCACGCCGCCGGCGAAAACCGTTTTGCCCATTACGGACCACCCCTTGCGCTACCGATTTGTATTGACGAGAATGAAGGTAATACCTAAACCTGACTTTAGGTCAAGGAATGAATTCGAGATTTATTCGGAGGGGCCATGTACACAATCGGACAGGTGGCGGAAATGTTCGGCTTGCCCGCCTCAACGCTGCGGTATTACGACAAGCAGGGATTGTTCCCGGGGCTGGAGCGGACGTCCGGTATTCGCCGATTCGGCGATACGGAACTCGAGGCGCTTCGGGTCATCGAATGCCTGAAGAAGGCTGGAATGGAGATTAAGGACATCCGACTGTTCATGGAATGGTGCGCGGAGGGCCCATCGACATATCCCAAGCGCAAGGCCATGTTCGAGGAGCGAAGGGCCCACATGGAGTCGGAGATCGCAAACATGAACCGTGCGCTGGATATGTTGAAGTTCAAATGCTGGTACTACGAGCAGGCGATCCAAGATGGCAACGAGGATAGGGTGAAGGCGCTGATTCCCGACAATTTGCCGGAAGAAATCAAAGATACCTACGATAACGCCCACGCTCGATAATGCCGACCGATCTCAAGGGAATTCGGTGAGGAGTCCTCTTCGGTTAGTGATGTACTTCTTCCCCTTGATGTCGTAGCGCTTCGCCTCATAGAAGGCGAAAGCGTCGCGGAGGTACGAGATATAGCGCCCGACGGTGACGTGGTTGGTGGGAACCCTGTTGGCGTCGAGGACGTTGGCGATGTTGTTGGGCGAGTTGAGGTTGCCGGAGTTGTCCATCATGTACTCGGCCAGCCTCTCCAACACGGTGGAGTCGGTACGTATTGCGGTCTACCCAAGCCATAATCCACTCCTTCTCGGTTTCGAAACTCGATTATTTCTAAAGTTTCGAAACCGAGAAGGCAATGTGCACAAGGATGCATCAAGGAGCGAATCCCAGTAGCGCCATGTCAGCAGCGATGCCGGGCGCATTCGCACGTGCTACAATCCAACCACCAGAGATGAAAACACAGTCCCCGTCGGGTAGTCGTGGGCGTGCGCTAGTCCGCATCAGTAACCTGCCTCCTTGGTTGTCCCTTCTCTGCATGGTCATCTACATAAAGGAGGAACCAACCATGCAGATCAGCGTGTCGTCCACCCTGACCGTATATCACGACGGTCAATTCTGGGTCGGGCTGGCGGAGCATGTCGAGGACGGAAGGTACGGCGTCGCTCGCATCGTCTTCGGCGCGGAGCCGTCCGATGAGGAGATCCTGCGATTCGTTACAAGCGAATGGGAGAAGCTCTCGTTCTTCGGCGACAAAGTCACTGAAACAAGCAAGCCCGCGAAGAACCCCAAGCGGCGCGCCCGCGAGGCAGCGAAAGCCCTTAAACGGCCCGCGGTGAGCACCAAGGCACAACAGGCGCTCGCGGCACAGCGGGAAGCGATGAAGCGGGAGTCGGCTCAAGCAAGAATTCAGCGTCGCGCGGATGAGGCGGAGACGCGCTTCGAGCAGCGAAAGTTGAAGCGCAAGCAGAAACATCGCGGGCATTGATCGCTATTTGCAGCAAGGCAAACCATATACAGCAGCGGCGCCAGTTCCACTTGAAGCCGACGCCGCGTAGACGCTGATGGTGACGGCTATGCACGGGCACGTGCGCGCCACCGCACTTCACAGCTTGTTTCTCAAGTATTTGGGACGCACACGCGGCGTTCAAAAATGCGGAGCGGCTCCGCATGGCTCAAGACTGAGCCGAGGTGCCCTACTTCTCGCCCTCCAGCAGCCCCACGATGCGGTCGATGTCGACGGCAAAGCAAGGCCTTCCCTCGCGCTCGTAGCGGTCGAGGTACGCCTGGCACTCGGAGACAATGCGCTTGGTGTTGCCATCGATGATGCGCTGGAGCGTCTCGTAGTAGGCCGAGCCCTCGGTCCTGAAGCGGCGCTGGTAGGCCTTGGTTATGGGGAACATCTTGATGTAGTGGATGCCGTGGCGGCAGCCGGGGCGCGTCGTGGGGCGGGGTGGCAACGCAAAGTACTGGTCTTTGGGCACGTTAGGGGCGATGTTGGAACGCAGCGGCACGGCGAAGTCCCTGCGCTTCCCGCGGAAACGCAGCCTCACCACCACGATGCAGGGGCGATTGTGCTTAAGCATGAGCTCGCGGTCGCCCTCGACGAGGTCGAAGAAGTCCTGGGAGATGGATACGATCTTCATCGGTTACGCCCCCTTCATACGAAGCGGGGCCCGCATCGCTGCAGGCCCCTACAGGTGGGCGATATTCTACGCCTTGCGGCACCCCGTCGCCCACGGAGGTTAAACGTACACGTAAGCCGTACTCTGAAAGCCGCGGCTTCCGGCAAGTAGTTTATACCACGAAAGGTCGCTTTCAATGCGCATAGCTCGCAAAATAACACTCGCTGGGCCGTCACCCCTGGCAGTTACCCTCCAATCTTCATTGGAGTCAGCAGGTCAATTCATATATTCATGGGGGTTTATCCTACCGTCGGTGAGCGATTTCGTTAGGGAGTCGAAGCGGTCGAGGATGTCGACGACCTTCCGCTGGGTGGCGATGGATGGGGCGGGAATCTCAACCCTCGATAAGTCCACAGGCGCGGCTTCGATTGCCTTTTTCGATTTAGCGTATTGCTCTTCAGATCATCGTGGTGTGCTCGTAGCCGCGCTCCACGAGGAGCCGCTCGGCAACGTCGAGAATCTTCTCGACCGTCTCCTCCGGGTACTTATTGCGTGCCACGGGCACCTCCGTCCTTGTTATCGCGATAAACATACCATGAGTGGCGTACGGGTCGAGAAGGGCTGGCGCCAAAAGAGCCCAACGGCCGTTACAGCTTCGTTAGAAACGCGCCCCACCATGGATGGTGAACCCGAAAGGTAAGGCGCGTGGGCACGGCGACTCGGCCCGCGCGCCCGGAAGAGAAAGGACGAACCCATGGGTTACATGCTCGAGACGCGCGGGCTCACCAAGCGCTTCGGCCGCGGCGACCAGGCGCAGGATGCCGTGGCCGACGTGAGCCTTCATATCCGCGAGGGTGAGGTGTACGGGCTGCTCGGCCCCAACGGCGCCGGCAAGTCGACAACGCTCAAGATGATCTGCGGGATGCTGCGGCCGACGGCCGGGGAGATCCTCTTTGCCGGACACGCCTGGCGCCGCGAGGACCTCTACGCAATCGGCAGCCTCATCGAGGAGGCGCCGCTCTACCCCAACCTCACCGCGCGCGAGAACCTGCGCGTGCGCACCACGCTGCTGGGTCTTCCCGAGAGCCGCGTAGATGAGGTGCTCGCCGCCGTGGACCTCGCGGACACCGGGAAGAAGCGCGCCGGGCGCTTCTCGATGGGCATGCGACAGCGCCTGGGGCTCGCGCTGGCGCTGATCGCCCGGCCACGCCTGCTCGTGCTCGACGAGCCCACCAACGGCCTAGACCCCATC
>CABTAA010000121.1 GCA_902482615.1 uncultured Collinsella sp. | reverse complement strand
GGCCTCCACGCGGCCGATCGAGAGCACGCACTCCTCGCCGTTGAGCGCGATGAGGCGCGTCAGCAGTTCGGCGCCGGCCGCCACGGGGTCCTTGAGCTGCTTGCGCATGGCGCCGTGCCCGCCCGTGCCGCGGACGCGGAAGCGCAGTTCGTCGCTTGCCGCCATGTACTTTCCGGCCCGGAATCCGAGGGTCCCGACTTCCAGCTGCGGTTCGACGTGTTCGCCGACGACGGCCCGCACGTCGTAGCCCTCGAACGGCTTTTCGGCCAGCACCAGCGAGGCTCCGCCCGGGTTGCACTCCTCGCCCGGCTGGAACAGCCCGAAGAGCGTGCCCCGGAAATCGGGCGCCTCGGCGAAGGTTTTCAGCACGCCGAACAGCACCGCGGCGTGCATGTCGTGGCCGCAGGCGTGCATCACGCCCTCGTTCTGCGATCTCCACTCGCAGTCGTTCCGCTCCGTGACGGGCAGGGCGTCGATGTCGGCGCGCAGCAGGATGCGGCGGCGTGGCGTGCCGTCCTCGCGGTAGGCATCCGACGCGGTACCGCGAAGCGTTGCCACCAAGCCGGTCTTGAGCGGACGCTCGTAGGGGATATTCATGGCGTCGAGCTGGTTGGCGATGTCGGAGGTCGTGCGCTCCTCGGCAAGGCTCAGCTCCGGGTGCTTATGGAAGTGCCGGCGCTGCTTGATGATATATGGTTCAAACTCGGTAGCGATATCTTTGATGGCTGCGGTGACGTCGTCAGCCGCGCGAGCCTCGGTCGCCGCCATAATCTGCTGTGCCTTGGTCTTCGTCATGGTCGATTTGCTCCTTGCTGGGTTGATCGCAAAATCGTACAGGCTCTCTCCAGTATGCCACCTGCCGCTAGGGCTGGTAAAGTTGCCGTTTGCCGCTTGGGGTTTTGTTACAAGGGCGGGGGAGTACACTCGGGGGTGTTGAATTTCCTGCCAGAGATGGGGATGCCCATGCAACATATCGATCGGATTATCCGCTCCAAGAACGTCTTTACCGCGCAAGACGGCATCGATACCACCCGCGAGCTGGCGATTGCCATCGCAGGCGACCGTATCGTCGCAGTCGGTGCGCCCGATGACGTGATCGCCGCCGCTCCCGCCGCTACGTCGGTTATCGACTACGGCGAGCAGTTTGTCTGCCCCGGTTTCCATGACGCTCATCTGCACTTCTTCCATACCTCGGTCGGTTCCTCGCCGTACATGCTCATGGATATGGGCACGTCCGAGGCGGCGCTGGTGCAACATGCGCTCGAGTTTTCCCAGGACCTGCCCGACGACGCTTGGGTTGTGACGCAGGGCTGGCGCGACTACCGTTGGGACCCGCCCGAGCATCCTACCAAGGCGTCGCTCGATGTGGCATTCCCCGATCGTCCCTGTGTTATGTATTCGGGCGACGGGCACACGCTGTGGCTCAACAGCCGCGCACTCGATGCACTCGGCGTCACGCGCGACAGCGAGCCGCCAGCGGGCGGCAGCTACGACAAGGATGCAAACGGCGGGGTCACGGGCATTGCTCACGAGGCAGCTGCCATGCAGCTGTTGCCGCGCTGCCTTGAGTGGCTGGGCGAAGATCGCATCGCAAGCGCTTACGCCGATCAAATGAGGCGCATGGCCGAGCAGGGCATCACCTCAATTTGCGATATGTCGCTCATGCCCATGCCGGGCTGTGACTTTATTCGCGACGATGTTTACGACAAGCTGCAAGCCGCCGGCAAGCTGGGCATCCGCGCCCATCTGTTCCCCACGCTGCTGGATGACCAGTCGCGCTTGGAAGAACTCCAGACCCGCTACGCGAACAACGCGCTGCTCTCGGCGCCAGGCTTTAAACAGTTCTTCGACGGCGTGTCGAGCGAGCATACCGCATACCTCACTGAGCCCTATACCAACCCGCGCTTCCCGGGCGACCTGGGTCGTCTGACGGTTCCCGTCGAGCGCATGCGCAAGCTGGTTCTGGCGGCAGCCGAGCGTGGGCACACCGTGCGCATCCACGTTATCGGCGACGGCGCCATTCATGCTGCGCTCGATATCTTTGAGGAGGCGGCAGAGCTCTACGGTCTGCCCCCGCACGGTCATAACACGCTCGAGCATCTGGAGAATTTGCTGCCCGGTGACATCGATCGTCTGCGCAAACTCAACGTCATTGCCTCGAGCCAACCCTGCCATATCACGCTCGACCCGGGTGGCCCGGAGCGCGACCTGGGCCTGGAACGCAGCCGCATCATGTGGCCGTTTGCGACCTATAAGCAGCGCGGCATCCGCCAAGCTTTCGGTACCGATAGCCCCATCACAGCCGTTACCAGCATGAACGTGCTCTACACGGCTATCACGCGTCAGGACCCCAAAAGCCACTGGCCCGAGGGCGGCTGGCTCCCCAGCGAGCGCATCGACGCGGCTACAGCTCTGCGCAACTACACCCTGGGTAGCGCCTACGCAGCAGGTGACGAGCAAAACCTCGGCAGCCTAGAGCCCGGCAAATACGCCGACCTGGTAGTCCTGGACCAAAACCCGCTCACTATCGACCCCCAAGAGCTGCAAGCCACCAAGGTTCAGGCCACCTACCTGGCAGGCAACTTGATTTATGAGCGCTAATAATCATGCCGTACCGTTAAGCGCGGCTCGGGCAGCCTATTTTGGGATGGCGCTCGAGCCGCGTTTGTATATCGGTGGGGGCTCGCTATGAGCGTCCCCGCTCTGCTTGATTTGAGCGTGGGGTGGGGCGCCGCTGCCCCGCGCATTTAATTTGGACATCAGCAATGCCGTCTCTTGGTGTTTTGCATACTTTCCATTGCAGATTGCATAAAAAGGCTGGGATGTTCTTTCTGGTCCTGATGTACCCCCGCCTGGGCCGTGCAAAAAACGGAGTATTCAGCAACACAAGCCCCGCCGGCGCCGCTGCAGTCGGGTAGCATCGCGGAGCTCGATGACATTTTGTGGTCTGGTACGGCGCGAAGTATGCCCATTTGTTCCAACGGGGTCTGCCCACCGACCAAAACCGCCCGCTGAAAGCATCCTTGGGACCAAAAAAGTATGTCCGGCGCGTATGCATTTACCCTGGCCTGCTGAATACTCCTAAAAATGCACGGTGCTCCCCGGGGGACCCGTGCGCGCGGCGAAAACCATGCCCATGTCGCTATCCGCATCGCCATTTTGCTGCACTGACTTTTCTGAATACCGGGCCTGAATTAGTTAACCTGGCTCCCGGGGCGGACCGGAGGGCATGAAGTTTGTCGCGAGTTCCGCACGCAAAGGAAAGCACTTAATGTGCTTTCCGTCTTGCGCAGGACTGTAGAGCAGCAAACTTAACCCCCGCCCTCAGCCCCGGAGACCCTCCCGGAGGGACCCAAAAAATTTTTTGAAAAAAGTTGTTGCGCGCCAGACAGACTTCTGTGTATACTAATCCCCGCAGCGCACGCGAGCGGAAACAAACGCGAACGTCTGCCTGGGGAGTTAGCTCAGTTTGGTTAGAGCGCCGGCCTGTCACGTCGGAGGTCGCGGGTTCGAGCCCCGTACTTCCCGCCAACGCAATTAAAGCCACGTCTTCGGACGTGGCTTTTTGCGCTTGATGCACTTTGTTTTGATAGAACGATCGCCCTGGTGCATCTTCGCCCAGAATCCCCGCGCCTTCGGGAACGCAAGTAAAATCTAATAAGTATATCTGTCTGAACAACAGCTTTGTTGCGCAACACCTGTTCAACGAGACAGGGGGTTAGGTTATACTAAATTGCACTGTGCGCCGCATTTGATGCATTTCGCTCCAAGCGCGGCACTCAGGGGATATCCGATTTACCATTTGGATGTCCTGGCGGTCATTTAGCGTCTCGACACAAGCTCGGCCCCGGAGCTCGTTCGAGCTGTTCGTATTCCTTGAAAGGGGAAAAATGGACATATCGAGGAAGACTGATTACGCCCTTCGTATGCTGGCGATGCTTGCCGAGGATCCGGAGCGTTTGCTTTCTGTTCGCACCGCTGCCGAAGAGGTCAATGTCCCGTATTCGTTTGCCCGCTCGATTCAGCACGGTTTGGTCCAGGCCGGTATTGTGGAGAGCCTGCGTGGCGTCCACGGTGGCATGCGTCTCAAGGTCAGTCCGGACGATGTTACTATCCGCCAGGTCGTCGAGGCCGTTCAGGGCCCTATGGTTATGAACGATTGCACCGCGCCCGATGGTGACTGTGCGCGCATGGGCACGTGCTGCTATCATCCCCTGTGGGCCGGAGCCCAGGCGTTGATGCGCGACTACCTCGATTCCGTTTCGCTCGGCGACATCGTCGCTCACCGCCAGTTCCCGGCCGTCGATCCCAAGTTCGCCGACCGCGAAGCGTTTCCCGAGTACGCCACCTGCGCGTGCGCTTACCGGGAGGAATAGCGCCGCATAAGGAGCATAGCCATGATTCAGGACCCCTTTCGTTCGATGATTCGTTCGGAAGGGGTCCTGCGTTATCGCGACCTTCCGTGGCGCCGCACACGCGATCCGTACATCATTTGGCTTTCCGAGGTCATGCTGCAGCAAACACAGGTGCCGCGCGTTGAGACGCGTATGCCGGCGTGGCTCGATCGCTTTCCGACCGTGCAGGCGCTTGCCCAGGCCGCACCTTCCGATGTTTTGGACGCTTGGCAAGGGATGGGCTACAACCGACGCGCTCTGGCGCTCCACAATGCCGCTCAACGGGTCGTAGGGGATTGGGGCGGGGAGTTTCCGCGTGAGACGCGTGACTTGGTCGCCCTGCCTGGTATTGGCCCGGCAACGGCGCAGGGTATCCGGTCGTTTGCGTTTGATCTTCCGGGTGTGTATCTGGAGACCAACGTGCGCACGGTCTTTCTGCATCACTTCTTTCCCGATGTACCGGCTGTTCCCGATCGCGAGCTGGTGCCGCTGATTCAGGCGGCCTGTCCGGCGGCTCCCGATGCGGCGACCGACGAGATTACGCCCTTTGCCGTGCCTCAAGACGATGCCGATACGCCGCGCGCGTGGTATTACGCGCTGCTAGATTATGGCGCGTATCTTAAGAAGACGCTGCCTAATCCGTCCAGGCGTTCGGCGGGCTATAGCCGTCAGTCCAAGTTTGAGGGCTCGCGTCGCCAAAAACGCGCGCATATCGTGCGCATGTTGCTGGCAGCGCGCGATGGCCAGCCGGCGGGGATTACGCTTGCTGATGCCGTGGTGGGCGTTAACGAAATGGAGACGGCAGCC
>CABTAA010000120.1 GCA_902482615.1 uncultured Collinsella sp. | reverse complement strand
TTCCGCGAGTGTCAGGGGCACGGCATCGAGCCGCTCGTGACCATCACGCATTTCGATTGCCCGATTCACCTCATCAAGGAGTATGGCGGCTGGCGCAACCGCAAGCTCATCGACTTCTACAAGAACCTCGCGGTCACGATCTTCACCCGCTACAAGGGTCTGGTGAAGTACTGGCTCACCTTTAACGAGATCAATATGATTCTGCACCTGCCGTTTATGGGTGCCGGTCTGGTCTTTGAGGAGGGCGAGAACAAGGAGGCCGTCGAGTACCTGGCCGCCCACAACGAGCTCGTCGCCAGCGCTTGGGCAACCAAGATCGCTCACGAGATCGATCCTGAGGTCAAGATCGGCTGCATGCTCGCCGCAGGTAGCTACTACCCCTACAGCTGCCGTCCGGGCGACGTGCGCCAGGCGCAGCTCGACAATCAGGACAACTACTTCTTCGTCGACGTTCAGAGCCGTGGCTACTACCCGGCCTATGCCGTCAAGAAGCTCGAGCGTCTAGGCATCGATGTGGGCATGACGGACGAGGACCGCGAGATCCTGGCCACTAACACCGTCGACTTCATCAGCTTTAGCTATTACAGCACCCGTTGCTCCGCCGGTGCCAATAACCCCGATGTCGAGCGCACCCAGGGTAACG
The DNA here is from genome assembly GCA_902482615.1 of uncultured Collinsella sp. Taxonomy (GTDB): domain Bacteria; phylum Actinomycetota; class Coriobacteriia; order Coriobacteriales; family Coriobacteriaceae; genus Collinsella. The sequence goes on along the minus strand of CABTAA010000120.1, from coordinate 4,612 downwards.
CCTTCGCCGGCGCCAAGAACCCCTACCTGCAGGAGAGCCAGTGGGGCTGGGCCATCGATCCACTGGGCTTCCGCATTACGCTCAACGACCTGTACGACCGTTATCAGAAGCCGCTGTTTGTGGTTGAGAACGGCCTGGGCGCCAAGGATGTTGTCGAGGAGGATGGTTCCATCAACGACGACTACCGTATCGACTACCTGCGCCAGCATATCGCCGCGATGCGCGATGCGGTGACCGAGGACGGCGTTGACCTGCTGGGCTACACCACCTGGGGCCCGATCGACCTGGTATCCGCCGGTACGGGCGAGATGTCCAAGCGCTACGGCTTTATCTATGTGGATCGCGACGACGCCGGCAACGGTACCCTCAAGCGTTCCAAAAAGAAGAGCTTCGACTGGTACAAGAAAGTTATTGCTTCTAATGGTGAGGACCTTTCCTAAGGAAGCTGAGACACTCAACTTCAGAGTCTCCTAACCAAGGCGCCCGGCGAGTAGTTAATGCTCGCCGGGCGCCTTGCCGTCTGCGGCTTTTGGGACATGTGGCCCGCTTTTTGGCCCGCCTGTCGGTACACTAAAAGCACTATGGGTACCCGCACGCGACATATCGGCCACGCGGCCGCCCGATCCGCTCCCGTGGCGGATCCCAGGGGTGGCACGCTCTTTGCCATGCCGCGATTCCTTGTTGGCATAACGCATCAGGTGTACCGTCACCGCGTCTTTGCTATCGCCGGCGCCATCACCGCACTGTTCCTCATGCTTTTGGCAGTCTTGCCGGCGCTGTTCGCCTCCGACCCCAAACTTTCTAACACCGTGCCCGCCTATAGCGAGGTGTCCGAAGAGGTTGTGGATGCGCTCGTCCATTCGAGCTCTCTACCGTTGCTTGTTGCCGCAATTGCATTTTCGATCTGGGGCGTATCGGTCTATCTGCGCTGTTTGGACTATGTGTTGCGCCGCCGTCTTGTTGCCGTCGCCACCATCTGCGCCCTGTGGATGATCGAAGTCATTCTCAAGTACAAGTCGTTCACGCCGTTCTATGCCACCGTGCTGTGGTACCTGTACTACGTGCCCATGACGCTCATTCCGCTGCTCTACCAGTTGTGTGGTCTGCGCCTTGCGGGCCTGGAGCAACACCGCCTGGGTCGCCGCTACTGCGCTGCACTGTGGATTGTGGCCATCCTGCTTATCGGATTTGTGCTCACCAACGATTTTCACCAGCAGGTCTTCCGCTTTGACCGTACAAGCGACACCTGGAGCAACGATTACACGTACGGCTGGGGTTATTTCGCCGTCCTCGTGTGGACGGCCTTTAACTTCGTGGCCTTTTTTATCCTGGTTGGTCGGTCCTCGTCCTTTCGCATCCAGCGTTTCTCGGGCACAGCGGCGCTCGTACTGCTGGGTGGCGCATTCTTTGCCATCTCATATGCGTTGCGCGTACCCTGGGCATGGAGGCTCAACTTTTCGCTCGTCTATTGCGTCATGTGTGTGGTGGCGATGGAAATCTGTCTCGATTGCGGCGTCATTCCGTCGTATCACGACATTGCCGGCATCTTCGACACCTTGCCGCTTGACCTCAAAGTTCTAACGCGCGACCTGCAGGAGGCCTATGCCACGCCGGTGTCGAAGCCAATGCCGGTAGGCGTGCGTGAGGAGTTGCGGGCCCAGGAGCACGGCCATGCCCATGCCTTTGCCGTGGCGTCCGATCCCAATGTGATGTACCGTGCCTTTCCGCTGCTGGGCGGATCGGCCCTGCTTGCCCAAGACGTGTCGGAGCTCAACGAACTCAATCGCGAACTGGCACATCGTCGCATGGAGCTGCAACGCCAAAATGAGCTGCTCGCCGCCGACTACGACCTTAAGACGCATTTGGCAGATCAAGAGGCCGAGACCTTGCTGGTCCAAGACGTGGACCAGGCGCTTGCCCGCGCGCTCGAAGGGATGTACGACCTGCTGAGCTCGCTGCCGCCGTTGACCGACGAAGCGTCTTCGCACGAGCGTTACCGCATGCTGCAGCGCGCCAAGATGCTCGTCGCCTATTGCAAGCGCAAGGGGTCGCTCACGTTGGCACAGCACGGGGAGAGCGGTTTTGATCGCGACCGCATTCAGCTCATTGCCAACGAGCTCGCAAGCGACCTGCGCACCATCGATATCGATTGCGCCTCGATTATCGCCATACGGCGCCCGTTGCACGCCAGTACGGTAAGCGCCCTGTACGACTGCGTGTACGACTTTGCGTTTTTTGCCTACATCACCGACCATCCGGCGCTTATGTATCACTTGGGCGACCATGACCGATGCAGTGTCGAGCTGCGCGCCACGCTTTTTTCCAACGATGATGAAGATCTTTCGCAGACGCCCGCTGCGCAAGAGCTCGAAAGCGCTCTGCAAGGGCGCAACGTGGCATACCGCTTTGAGGGCGAGCCCGGCCAGCTGCGCATGATCGTCTTGATGCCGAGGGCGGGTGAGTGACGATGCAGATTTCGCTCATTCTTCCCCAAATTGTTGCGCTCGATGTTGTCTTTGCCCTGGCTGCGTGTCTGCAGACGATCCACGTCCCGCTCATCGCATCGCGCCGCTCGTCCTATAACCGTAAGGTGATTTGCGCCTACGAGGCGAGCCTTGTGCTTCACCTGATGATTTCGGCGCTCATCTTATTCGCGTCGTCTGGCTCGTATCTGGTGGCGCCGCTTGACGTTTGCGCCAGGGCAATGGGCGGAGCGTTGTGGCTCAATGCCGCGATCTTTGCCTATGGCGTGGTGCTTATGGTGCACTATCGTCGCCCCGTCATGCTGGTCGAGCTGCTGCTTGTTGTCGCCGTTACACCGCCGGTGGTTTTTGCCATGGGCTCGGCGTGGACCGTTGTCCTTATCGCAGAGGGAGCGTTCTTCCTGTTCCGTTCCATCGCGGCGCTCTTGATGGACGTCCGTAACCGCCAGGAGGATATCACCGCATTCTCGACGATTGAAACCATCAACGTGATTCCCGTGGGCATCCTGTATCTAGACCCGAGGGGCCGTCCGCTGCTCATGAACCGCTGCATGCGTAAAAACCTGGTGGAGCTTCATATGCCAACCGATCTACGCGACATGAGCGGCACACGGAACGACCTGCGCAAACTTAGCATGCAAATGCCCGAAAGCAGCAGGAACCGTGTGCGGATTAATCTGGACCGCTTTGGTGAGGCGCGGGCGGTGGTCGAGGTCTCTCCCGCCGAGATTCGCCTATTTGTGTGCGATCGTGTTATGGTTTCGGGCCGTTCGTTCGAGCGCATTATCGGTCTTGATGTGACAGAGTACGCGCATGCTCATGACCGCTTGGCGCAAGCCAACCACCTGCTTGAGCTTGCGGGCCAAGAGCTCCAAGCCCAGATCGAAGAAGTCAAAAAAGTTGCCGACAATGCGGCCTACCTACGTATGCGCGCCCGCGTTCACGATGTGATCGGCCAGCGCTTGTCCATCCTCCATCGCTATTTGGAGGAGGGGCGCCTGGACGACGAGTCGATCGAGCAGATCGATCCGTTGCTGCGCTCGATCACCGTCGACCTGCGCAGTGGCGGCGCCAGTAAGCCGGCGGAGCAGCTGGGTGATATCGTCCATGCTTTTGGCCTGGTGAGCGTGCAGATCGATGTTGAGGGTGTGCTGCCTGAGGACGCGCGTGTCGCCGTCGCATTTTTGCAGATTATCCGCGAGGCCTCGACCAATGCCACCAAGCATGCGCAGGCGCATCGGGTCCACGTGCGTCTGTGGCAGAAGGGGGCGGATGCTGACGGCATCGCGCACATGACGATTTCTAACGACGGGTCCCCGGCCCCCGTATCGTATCGCGAGGGAACGGGTATCCCTGGTATGAGGCGTGTCGCACAAGATTTGGGCGGCAGCCTGGAGGTCCACGCCGCCCCGCCCTTTACGCTTGAGGTGTCCATCCCGCTGGGCTCCAACGCCACGGTCCAAAGGAGAAGCTCATGATTCGCGTCCTTATAGTCGAAGACCAGGCCATCCTGCGCGAGAGCCTGGCACGCTCCGTTGGCGACCAGCCCGATATGGCCGTTGTTTCCGCCATCGCCGATGCCTCCGAGGCCTTGGGTGTCGCGCTCAAGGAGCGTCCGGACATGATACTGATGGACGTATGCACCGAGCATGATTCCAACGGCATCGTGGCGGCGGCGCGCATCAAGGAGCAGCTGCCCGAGTGTCGCATCATTATCATGACCGGCATGCCCGAGATCACCTTTGTCGATCAGGCCCGCGAGGCGGGCGTCGATAGCTTTGTGTACAAGAACGTCGGTATCGACGAGCTGTTCGCCGTGATGCGCTCCACGCTGGCGGGCTATTGCACGTTTCCCAAGCCGCCCGAGAGCATTTTTTCGGGCACGGCAGCTCTCGATGATGTCGAGCTATCGATTTTGCGCCTTGCCTGCGAGGGCAAAAGCCGTCGCGAGATTGCGGCAGAGCTGTTTATGAGCGAGGGCACCATCAAGCGTCGCATCTCGGAGATCCTGAGCAAGACCGGCTACGACAACATCATGCGCCTGGCCGTGCATGCGGTGACCGAGGGCAGCATCGTTCCTAACATGGAGCGCTAACGCTCGTTGCGTATCGGCATAAAAACGGCGGGGG
>CABTAA010000119.1 GCA_902482615.1 uncultured Collinsella sp. | reverse complement strand
GGTGCTCGTGCGATCTGGGGCGGGCATGGCGTTACCGTCAACGATTACCTGGCAAAGCGCGACTCCGAGTGGATGGGCCGCATCTACAAGTACCTGGGCATGACCGTCGGTCTGCTCCAGAACAACATGCCGCTCGAGCTCAAGCGTCCGGCCTACCAGGCAGACGTCACCTACGGCACCAACTCCGAGTTCGGTTTCGACTACCTGCGCGACAACATGGTCACCCGTCCCGAGCAGCGCGTGCAGCGCGGTCACAACTACGCCATCGTCGACGAGGTCGACTCCATCCTGATCGATGAGGCCAGGACGCCGCTCATTATCTCGGGCGCCGGCACTAAGTCCGCCAGCACCTACAAGGACTTCGCGCGCGCCGTGCGCGGCCTGGAGCGCGGTGAGGACGTGTCGCACGACATGCTCACCGCCACCGAGGACGTTGAACCCACGGGCGACTACGTCATGGACGAGGCCAAGCACACCATCGCCGCCACCGAGCGCGGTCTTAAGAAGATCGAGCGCCGCCTGGGTATCGATGACATCTATGCCGATCTCTCCGGCCAGCTGGTCAACCACCTGCAGCAGGCGCTGAAGGCCCAGTACATGTTCCACCGCGATAAGCAGTACGTGGTCACCAACGGCGAGGTCAAGATCGTCGACGAGTTCACCGGCCGCATTATGGAAGGCCGCCGTTATTCCGAGGGCCTGCACCAGGCCATCGAGGCCAAAGAGGGCGTTCTCGTACGCGAGGAGAACCAGACACTCGCCACCATCACCCTGCAGAACTACTTCCGTCTGTACGATAAGCTCTCCGGCATGACCGGCACGGCACTTACCGAGGATGCCGAGTTCCGCGAGATCTACAAGCTGCCCGTCGAGGTCATCCCCTCCAACAAGCCCGTGCAGCGCGTGGACCACGAGGACCTGGTGTACCGCACCATTCAGGCCAAGTACAACGCCGTTGCCGACGACGTTGAGCGTCGTCACGCCAAGGGCCAGCCGGTCCTGGTGGGCACCGTCTCCATCGAGAGCTCCGAGAAGCTGTCCGCCGCCCTTACCAAGCGCGGCATCGCACACGAGGTCCTCAACGCCAAGCATCACGAGCGCGAGGCTCATATCGTTGCCCAGGCCGGACGCTACGGCGCCGTGACCATCGCTACTAACATGGCCGGTCGTGGTACCGACATCTTGCTGGGCGGCAACCCCGACGAGCTGGTGCGCGAGCGCCTTGAGTACGAGGGCCTGACCATGGAGGGCGTGACGCCCGAGCAGCTCGAGCAGTTTAACGCCGAGGCAAAGGAGACCTGCAAGGCCGAGCGCGAGCGCGTGCTTGCCGCCGGCGGCCTGACCGTCATCGGCACCGAGCGCCATGAGTCCCGTCGTATCGACAACCAGCTGCGCGGCCGCTCCGGTCGTCAGGGCGATCCGGGCGAGACCCAGTTCTACCTGTCGCTCGAGGACGACCTCATGCGCCTGTTCGGCGGCGACAAGATGGACCGCGTCTCCAAGATGATGGTCACGGCCGACATGGGCGACGACATGCCCATCCAGCACAAGATCATCTCCAAGGCCGTCGAGAGCGCCCAGCACAAGGTCGAGAGCATCAACTTCTCCATGCGTAAGAGCGTCCTTGAGTACGACGACGTCATGAACAAGCAGCGCCAGGTCATCTACGCCGAGCGCAATAAGATTCTGGACGGCAAGGACCTGACCGACCACATCACCGAGGTCATGCACGATACCGTCTACCGTTGCGTGCAGGAGTTCTGCACCAAGGACAGTCACGATGGCGAGCGTGACCTGGAGGGCCTGCGCAAGTGGGTTGTGGAGCTCACCGGCCACATCGATACGCCGAAGTTCCCCGACGAGGATTATGAGGCCCTGGCCGCCGATGTCCTGGCTTACGTAGAGAAGTGCTACAACATGAAGGCCGAGCGCTTGGGTGAGGACCTGATGCGCGAGCTCAACACCCAGGTCATGCTGCGCGTCATCGATACCCGCTGGATGAACTACCTGCAGGAGATGGACTACCTCAAGACCGGCATCGGCCTGCGCGGCTTTGGCCAGCGCGACCCGCTGGTTGAGTACAAGACCGAGGCCTACGGCGCGTTCCAGATACTCGTCGATACCATGTACGAGGATTACCTGCGCACGGTTCTGCGTATCGAGATCAAGGCTGCCCCGCGTGCCGTGGAGCACAAGGAGGACCCCGCACTCGAGGGCGCGCGCTTCTCCGGTCCTGCCGAGGTCGATGGTGACAACGGCGACTCGGTGCTGCGCAAGCAGGCGCAGGTGCAGGCCCGCACGGCTGTCCAGGGTGGTCCGGCTGCCGTCAACAACGGTGGCAAGGTGACCACCTATCGCAAGTCCGAGAGCGACGATCCGTACGCCAACGTGGGCCGCAACGACCCGTGCCCCTGCGGTAGCGGCAAGAAGTTTAAGTACTGCCACGGCAGGAATCGTTAATGGCTGAGGCTTTAGAGGTAACGCCCGCCGAGCTGGACGCGTTTGCGGACCGGCTCGGCGAGGTCGAGTCGTATCTCCATTTGGACGAAAAGCGCACGCGCGTGACCGAGCTCGAGGCTAAAAGCGTGGCCCCCGGCTTTTGGGATGACGCCGACGCCGCCCGTGCCACCATGGAGGAGATCGCGCGCACCAAGGAAGATATCGCTGCCGTGGATACCGCGCGCGGCGAGCTTTCCGATGCCCGCGCCGCGCTGGAGCTTGCCGAGGAGATGGGGGATGACCCCGATGCCGTCGCCCTTCGCGAGGAGGCTACAGCCACGGCTGAGCGCCTGGCCCGTGCCATCGATGAGCTTGAGCTTTCGAGCTGGTTTACCGGTGAGTTCGATCACGGCGATGCCATTGTGACCATCAAGCCCGGACAGGGTGGTCTGGAGGCCCAGGACTGGACCTTCATGCTCTTTAAGATGTACATGAAGTACTGCCAGCGTCGCGGCTGGAAGGTCACCATCAACGACTGTCCCGCAGCCGAGGTCATCGGCATCGACCGCGCGACCTTTACCGTCGAGGGCAAGGACGCATTTGGCATGCTGCGCGCCGAGGCCGGCGTCCACCGCTTGGTTCGCATTAGCCCCACCGACGACAAGAAGCGCCGCCAGACCACGTTTGCCGGCGTCGAGGTCATCCCCGTGCTACCCGATGATATCGACATCGAGATCAGTCCCGATGACATCCGCGTGGACGTGTACCACGCGAGCGGCCCGGGCGGTCAGGGCGTCAACACCACCGACTCCGCCGTGCGCGTGACGCATTTCCCCAGCGGCATTGTGGTCACCTGCCAAAACGAGCGCAGCCAGATCCAGAACAAGGCCGCGTGCATGCAGATCCTCAAGGCTCGCCTGTACGAGATTGAGCTCGAGAAGCGTGCCGAGGCGCTCGATGAGATTCGCGGACCCAAGACCACGATTGGTTTTGGCAACCAGATCCGCAGCTACGTGCTCTACCCGTACCAGATGGTCAAGGACCTACGCACGGGCGTGGAGACCAGCAATGTCGAGGCCGTTCTTGACGATGGCGACCTGGACCCGTTTGTTATTGGCTACCATCGCTGGGCCACCGGCAACGCCGATGCAGAAGGCTCGGAGGTCTAAAACATCGGGCGGCTTCAAACCGATGCCAAGCCCAACGGTTGGACGGGTTTGTATCCAGAATAAACCCTGCGCAGGGGTGGTTTTTGTCCGGCGAATCGGTAGAATCGAATACAAGAAGAAGTTCAAAGCACATCCGTTTGGGTGCGCTTTTTTGAGGGAGGCAGCATGGCATATCGTCTGGACATCAAGCGCATTCTTTCGATGAACTTCTTTCACGACCTGCCCCAGATCATGTTGGGGTGTGCCTTGGCCGCCATCGCGACCGACCTGTTTTTGATTCCCAATGGTCTTGCCGCCGGTGGCGTTACGGGCCTTGCCACCATTATCCAGGCGGTCGGCGCGGCGCGAGGCGTGTCGCTTCCCGTCGGTATCCAGACCATCGTGATGAACGCCTTGCTGCTGCTGGTCGTTATGCGCGAGGGCGGCATGTTCTACGTGGTGCAGACCGCGACGGGCTTTGTGCTGCTGGGCTTCTTTACCGATCTGTTCGCCCCGTTTGTAGCACCTCTGGCGGATGCGGACCTGATGCTTCCCGCCATGTGGGGCGGCATTATTACGGGCATCGGTTACGGCATGGTGTTGCGTGCCGGCGCCAACACCGGCGGCTCGGACACGATTGGCCAAATCATTTCGCGTAACACCTCGCTGCCGGTGGGCTCGACCGTCATGGCAATCGACGTTGCCGTGTGTGCGCTGTCGGCTCCGGTCTTTTCAATCGAAAACGCACTATATGCAGGCCTTTCGATGGTCATTAGCGGCTATGTGATCGATGCCGTGGTCGATGGCGGCAACAAACGCCGTATGGTACTCATCATCTCGGATAAGTTCCCTGATATCGCTGCCGATATCATGTATGGCCTGGGTCGTGGTTGTACCAAGTTTAAGGCGACTGGCATGTATTCGGGTGCCGAGAAGCCGGTGATTATGGTCATCGTGAGCCGTCGAGAGCTCAATACCCTCAAGACGATCGTGCGCGAGCGCGATCCTCACGCCATTGTGACGGTCGCTGACGTTACGGAAGCCTTCGGCGAGGGATTCAAGGACATTAGCGCGTAGGGTCGACTGCGTTCCATCCAAAAGACGTTCACATTGATAAACCGTTTCATCAGCGGTTCTGCCTGCTAAATTGTTCAAATAATGATAAAAACTCTGGTAAAGCCATCAGTTTCCAGCATAATGAATGACGTACGTGCATTGCGGCTGTGTTGGGATTACCTTCGGTGCCGTGCGCATTTTGTCTAATGAGGATGAAAGGAAGGCACAATGAGCGACGAAGAGCTCAAAAAGGTTGCCAACGAGGTAAGGAAGGGCATCGTCACCGGCGTGCACGCTGCCAAGTCCGGCCATCCGGGCGGTTCGCTCGGCGCTGCCGACATCATGACCTATCTGTACTTTGAGGAAATGAACGTCGACCCGGCCGATCCCCGCAAGGCCGATCGCGACCGTTTTGTGCTCTCCAAGGGCCATTGCGCTCCGGGCCTGTACGCCGTGCTCGCCGAGCGTGGGTTCTTCCCCAAGGAGGATCTCGAGACGCTGCGCCATATCGGCAGCCACCTGCAGGGTCATCCCAACATGAACGACACCCCGGGCGTCGACATGTCCACCGGCTCCCTGGGCCAGGGCATCTCCGCTGCCGTCGGCATGGCGCTGGCCGGCAAGGTCGC
>CABTAA010000118.1 GCA_902482615.1 uncultured Collinsella sp. | reverse complement strand
CTTGGGCGACGCGATCGCCGAGACCGCATCGCCCTCGACAATCCCCTCGGCAGCCATCCAGCGATAGAGAGATCGAATAGCCGACAGGTGCGCCGCAAGCGTTCGGGGAGCCACCTGCTCACGCGAAAGCTCGGCAAGATAGCGACGAATGGTGCGCACGTCGGCAGCGAAAGCATCAATATCCTCGCGCTCGCACCAGGCAGCAAAGCGCTCTAGCCTCGAGCCATAGGCCGTCACCGTGTTGGGAGAAAGCCCCTCAACGCGTGCGATATAGGCGATAAAAGAGTCGACGGTGTCGTACAGGTCAAAGGCTATGACCGGTCGCCTCCAAACAAGTCGGAACGCGTGGCCAAGTAGGCATCGAGGGCCTCGAGCGCACGGTCCGCATAGGCCTGATAGCGGTCGCGCTTGCTGCGGCGCTTACCATCCTCGAGTGGCGGCACCAGGCCAAAGTTGACATGCATAGGCTGATAGCCCACGGTGGCAGGATCGGTCGCATAGCCCACGAGCGCACCCAGGGCACCCACACGCGGCAACTCGACGCCCGCGGCACCGATAGCCTCGGCATAGGTGTTGAGCGCCGCGAGCAGACCTGTCGCCACGGCTTCCATGTACCCCTCGGTGCCGGTGATCTGACCGGCCAGGCGCACGCCGGTACCGGGCACGGCAAAGGTGCCATCGAGCACGTGCGGAGCGTCGACAAAGGTATTGCGATGCATGACACCGTAGCGGAAGAACTCAGCGTTCTCCAGGCCCGGCACCATATGGAAGACGCGCTTCTGCTCGCCAAAGGTCAAGTTGGTCTGGAAGCCCACCAGGTTATAGGCGGTCTTCTCCTTGTTCTCGGCACGCAGCTGTATCGCCGCCCAGGGGCGACGTCCGGTACGCGGGTCGGTGAGGCCAACGGGCTTCATGGCGCCAAAGCGAATGGCGTCCTTGCCGGTGCGCGCAACTTCCTCGGCAGGCTGGCAGGCCTGGAACAAATCGCCGCCCTCAAAGTCTTTGAGCACCACGCGGTCGGCCGTGGTAAGCGCCTCGATAAAGGCCTCGTACTCCTCCTTATTGAGCGGAGCGTTGAGATAGTCGCCGCTCCCCTGCTCCTCATAGCGCGACTGCGAGAACAGCACGTCCATATCGAGCGTGGAGGCATCGACGATCGGCGCCGCGGCATCGAAGAACGCAAGGGCATCGCCACCGACGAGCTTCATGACCTCTTCGCTCAGCGCCGGTGAACACAGCGGGCCCGCGGCAATGACCACGTGACCCTCGGGAATCTGCGTGACCTCGCCGTGCACGACCTCGATATTGGGACGAGCGGCAACCTCGGCCTCGACAAGCTCGGAAAACTTGACGCGGTCGACCGCCAGGGCACCGCCGGCGGGAACAGCCGCGCGATGGGCGCAATCGAGCAGGACTGAACCCATGCGCTCAAGCTCGGCCTTCAGCAAACCAGCCGCGGAATCCGGACGGGTCGACTTAAACGAATTCGAGCAGACGAGCTCTGCCAGGTGATCGGTATGGTGAGCCGGGGAGCTCACCTGGGGGCGCATCTCGCACAGCTTTACGGCAAAACCGCGATCTGCCAGCTGGATCGCGCACTCCGAACCCGCCAGACCGCCACCGATAACTGTCACCTGATCGAACTGCATCTGCAAACACCTTTCTAATTGACACGTTTTCCATTGTGACCGAAGGGTGTCTGGGCGTGAAGGGCAAACTTGGAGGGCGCATACCTTCCATCCATCATGCGCTCGATAAGACCCTCGAGTTCAAGCGAACCCAAGAGTTTGAGTACGCCGACAGCATCGAGCGAGACGAGCGCCGCGATGTCGTCGACCTTGAGCGGAGAGGCGATGAGCGCATGCATCACGGTCTGCTGCGTTGGATCCAGGTCGGCAATGCCGGGAGCATCGGGGCGCGAGTAGCGCAGGGTTCCGTAGATGCGTGAGATAGCCATCTCGATAGATTCCTCGTCGACGATGCAGCAGGCACCGTTCGCAATGAGGTAATTCGTGCCACGCGACTCGGGCGATAGGATCGACCCCGGCACGGCAAGAAGTTCGCGCCCCAAATCCATAGCAGCCTCGGCTGTGGAAAACGTCCCAGAAGGCATACCCGCCTCGGATACAAAGAGGGCTTGCGACAGGGCCGCGATCACGCGATTGCGGCGCGGAAAGGCGAACTTGCGCGGACCCATGCCCCACGGAGAGATCGACACGACCGCGCCACCCGTATCAAGCGTGCGCGTAATCAGCCCCGCGCTCGAACGCGGGTAGACCACGTCGGCGCCCGTCCCCAGCACCACGACGTGTTTGCCGCCGGCGTTGACCGCAGCCCAACCCGAGGCCTGGTCACAACCGACCGCACCGCCCGAAACTACCGTCACTCCCGCCTCAACCGCCACCTTCGCCGCGAGCTCTGCCACGGCAAGACCATACGGCGAGGCCTTGCGCGCGCCGATGATGGAGAGCGCGGGCGTCGAAAGCACCTCGGGGTTGCCGCGCACATAAAGCGTCTGGGGTATATCAGAAAGCTCCAAAACGGTCTCGGGATACAACGCATCGCCTGGATGCAGCTCGAAGGTTCCCTCGGCCATCATTGGTCCCTCCTTCCCTGGTACATCGCCGCCTCAAGTACGTGGTCCTGCGTCACTTGCTCGCTCTCGGCGACGTCGGCGATTGTACGCGCGATACGCACCAAGCGCACGATGCCGCGGCCCGTGAGATGCGTGCGTTTGGACAGACCGAGCACACACTTCTCCGCCGCATCATCGAGCCCAAAGGTCGAAACGACGCCGTCAATGGACCGTGTCTCGTCATCCTCGGCCTCGGCATCCGCATCGTCCATACGGGACTCGCGCCAGGCGCGAAAGGCGCGACCGCGCACAACGTAGTCACGTAACTCGGCCGACGACATACCCTCCGCACCCTCGATAATCACTTGAGGGTCGGGACGGGTCACATCGATCATCATGTCGATACGGTCGGCCAAGGGACCGCGCAGTTTAGACCGATAGCGCTCGACCATCGCCGCCGAGCAGCGACACGGTACCTCGCGATCGCCCAAAAAGCCGCAGGGGCAGGGATTGCTCGCAGCCAGCAGCTGAAAGCGCGACGGGAAGGTAAAGGCCCCGTCGACGCGTACGATCCTCACATAGCCGCGCTCGATGGGCTGACGCAGCGTCTGCAGCACGCCAGTGGGAAACTCGGCCAGCTCGTCCAAAAAGAGCACGCCGCCATGGGCTAGGCTGATCTCACCGGGGTGCACTGGACGTCCGCCGCCGATGAGGCCCGCGGTCGAAATGCTGTGATGCGGGCTGCGGAAGGGGCGATGCCCCGCAAGCAGTCCATCGATGTTCTCGCCCAAGACCGAATGGATGCACAGCGCCTCCTGTTGATCCTCAACGGAAAGTTCGGGCAGGATGCCGGTCATACGGCGTGCGAGCATCGTCTTGCCCGATCCCGGGGATCCAATCATGAGCAAGCCAAGTTCTCCTGCCGCCGCAAGCGCCATGCCGCGTTTAGCGACTTCCTGCCCCAGTACGTCGGCATAGTCGAGCTCTGGCTCAAAGGTCGCCTCGACGCCCTCGGAATCCAAGTAGTGCCGCGCGGCATCACCCATACCATGAGCAAGCTGAGACAAATGATCGATGAATCCACAATCCACGCCCGCGAGTGGTACATGCTGGTCTGACCTGCCGGCGATAAAAGACAGCCCCATGTCGCGAGCCAGCAGCTGAAACGCCACCTCGCCCTTGACGGGAAGCACCGTACCATCCAGACCGAGCTCGCCGGCAATGAGGCAGCGGTCGAGATTGTCGCGGGGAATCTGCCCGTCGGCTGCCAGAACCGCGATGGCGATGGGCAGATCAAAGCCGCTACCGGTCTTGCGGATATCGCCGGGTGCCAGGTTAACGGTAATGCCCGAGCGCGGGATCTCGAACCCGGCGGAGCGCATCGCGCAGCGAATACGACCGCGTGACTCCATCACCTCCATACTCGGAATACCGAGCATCTGAATGCCCGGAACGCCACCGGCAAGCGAGACCTCGACCGTGACGGGAATCGCCTCGACGCCGCGGATGCAGGCCGCGTGAACGGCAAACGTCTCGAACGCCATCACGACACCTGCCAATCGAACGCGTTGTACTGGTGCTCGATCTCGGCGATATGCCCGCCGCGAATGGTGACACCCACAGCATCGAAGCGAATCGCCTTGAGCGGATAATGCTCCATGAGATAGCAACTTGCGATGCGGCGGTAGCGGCGTTGCTTTTGGGCGTCCACGGCCTCCTCCGGAAAGACCCTCGTGCTGCAATCCAGTGCAACGCGTCTGGTCTTGACCTCGGCCATTACCACGACATCGTCGAGCTCATCGAGCAGCACCAGATCGGCCTCGCCCTCGGTGCAACGATAGCCCTGCTCCAGCAAGGTGTAGCCGCGCTCGTTAAAGTAGTCGATGGTGATCAGCTCGCCCAGCATGCCCAGCTCGCGGGGACTGAGTCCCTTGATAAACTCGGGCGTCATCGCCCCGGAGTCGAGCTCGCCGTTTTCCCAACGCTCCTTGAGCTGCTGCGTCTTGCTCTTTTTGCTTGCGGCACTCATGGGCTCTCCTTTCCCGCACACTGCATTGCCCCGATGATGAGGGCACCTTTCATGCGGGTAAGTACCGGAAGCAAACCAAAAGCTGACCAAATGCCGTCAAAAAACGGGCCGTACGCAACAATGGCGTTGCATACGGCCCGCTACCAGCAGGTTTATAAAACCCCAGAGGTCCCTGTCTCCACAATTGACCTAGAAAAGGCGCTCAGTCTGCAGAAAGTTTCCGCAAAAGCTCACACGATGCAGTGGACAAAGTCCATGTTTTCGAATGGCCTCGATGTGCTCGGGGCTCGCATAGCCCTTCGACTCGGCCAGATGGTACTCGGGATACTCGGCGTCGTACTCGACCATCATCTCGTCACGCGTGACCTTGGCCATGATGGACGCCGCGGCGATGCAGGCGATCTTGGCATCGCCCTTCACCACATCGCGCTCGTTAGGAACGGCGCCCAAGGGGTTGCCATCCATAAGCACGCAATCGGGCTCGAGCCCCGTATCGGCCACGGCGCCCGCAACGGCGGTACGGATAGCACGGGCCATGCCCATCTCATCGATATCCTTAGGCGCGATATGGCAAAAACCGATCGCCGTCGCCACCTCGGCAATCTTCACTGAGAGCAACTCGCGGCGCGCCGGCGTGAGCTTTTTGGAATCGTTGATGCCCCAGACGCGCGGCTCCATAGGAA
>CABTAA010000117.1 GCA_902482615.1 uncultured Collinsella sp. | reverse complement strand
CCCTCGTCGGCGACCTTGTCGGCGAGCGCGGTCATCTTCTTGCCGGTCTCGTAGAGCGCCTTGCCGTCCTCGAGATAGCCCTCCTGGTCGAAATGCATGATCTCGATCTTCTCGGTTTCCTTCATTTGTCTCTCCTTTCTGGGGTTGTTTCCACATCCCCCATGCCAACGGGCATCAAAACCCGCTTACATTCCGTAACACTCAGCCGCTTTGGCCTTAAGCGCATTGACTGACTCTTCGTAGCCCTCTGCCTTGACCCCCATTTGCTTGGAGACAGCATCGAGATACGGGTGAACGTCCCATGACTTCAGACGCTCGGCGATTATTGCCGCAATCGTCTGGAAGAACACGAGATTGGGAATTGCGCTGAGCAGCGGAGCCACCTGAGGCACCACAACCTCGTGAGCCCCACCCTTGGGATGGGCCGTGAGCAGCACCGTTTTTGTCGTAACGTTCGATAGCGCATCGGCGATATTCGCAAGACGCTCCGACCCCTGCGGATCGTCGACAATAAACACCAGATAGCCCGGAACGATCTGCATCTCGGGACCGTGGACGAACTCCTCGCCTTCGTGATGCATGGCAGGAATCTTGATGGTCTCGCTCAGCTTGAGCGCTGCCTCCTCGGCAACACCATAGTTGGGGCCGTTGCCGACGACCATAGCGGGCACGTGCTCAGAAAGCTCGAGCATGTGGTCTTGAACATATGCCTCGGCTGTCTCGCACATGGTGGCGTTGGCTCGAATGGCCTCGCGCAGATCGTCAAGACGCTGGGAAACGCCCTTGGCGTCAATCGTTCCGCGCGCCTGACCGCTGTAAATACCAAAGAGCACCAGGTACTCAACGAGAACCTCAACGCCCAAGGTCACAAAGTCCACCGACTCGACGCCCACGCCGTAGTCAAGAACGATGTCAGTGTGCTCCTTGATGGGAGCCTCGACATTTGCCGTGAGCGCAACCGCAGGCATATCGTGCGCGCGCATGTAATCGAGCGCCGCAATCGTATTGGTCGAATAGCCGCTCTGAGAGACGGCGATGTTGAGCGCATGCTGCGGATAGATGTGCTCAAAATCGACGAAGGCCTCGGGCGTCACAACGGATACCTGCATCTGCAGCGCGTCTTGCAGGTAATCGCGGGCGCAATCGGCGGCATGGCGCGACGAACCCGAAGCAACGATGCGCAGTGCGTTAAAAGAACCAGACTGGAAAATATCAACGAGCTGCGCTACCAACTCAGACGAACACTCGAGGTTCTCTCCCATACGCACATGGGCGAGTTGAACGTAATCGAGCATCTTCATCGTCTCACCTCCCAACAAATCATTAGTATTTGATACCAATCACGATTACAGGTTACGGCTTTTTGATACTTCTTTGTCGATTAATTTATTCCCTTCGGTGAACGGTCGATTTTGAGCCCTGTAAGGTTGTATATACAGCTGGCTCAACGGTCAGGATCGTTTAGTTTTCCCAGCCGTTATACAAAAACACCAGCTAGTACGTATAGGTGTATCCACCCGCATTGCCGCGGTTAAATGACTTGACGCACTCAATTGCTTGGCCACTCGCGTCGTAACTCACGCACTCCAGCAGCAGGGCAAGGTCACCTTGCTCCAACCCAAGCAGACCGGCGTCTCGTGCGCCCAGCGATTCGATATCGAGCTTTTCCTGTGCC
This sequence comes from uncultured Collinsella sp., assembly GCA_902482615.1. Lineage (GTDB taxonomy): Bacteria > Actinomycetota > Coriobacteriia > Coriobacteriales > Coriobacteriaceae > Collinsella. The sequence continues at coordinate 3,663 of CABTAA010000117.1, read as the reverse complement.
ATGACCGGCTTTCGACCCAACATCTCATAGGTCTCGTACAGACTGAACACCGACACGTCGATTTCTTCGATGGTCGGGAACAGCAGACAGGGGATCAGCGCCATCTCAATCGATACGGGATCGCCGTTAATGCAGTTCAGACGTCGAATGGAATAGAGCAGGTCGTCCTCGGCAATGCCAAATAGGTCAGCGTAGTATGGCCCCGCATAACGCTTGGAGCGCGCCAGAATGCGGACGGACGGTTCGCCGCCCGAGGCGCGAACCGATTCACGGAAGCCGCTCGTACGCTCAAACGCAACGGGCACCTTCTGTGCCACGAAGGCACCCTTTCCGCGGACACGGCGAATCTGGCCGCGACGAACTAGCTCGTCCACGGCGCTCCGGATAGTCAGGCGTGTCGTGCCAAACTCCTCGGCAAGCTCATTTTCGGACGGAATCATCGAACCCGTGGGGTATATTCCGCGCTCGATACGCTCCTCAATGCGACGTCGAATGCGTATATAAACCGGGGTGGCATCTACTGTTTCAGCCATTGTTCACCTGCCACGCTCCTCATGCCGTTCTTTTCGCCGTTGTCGGCAAAGCGGAACTTTGTGGGCAAAATCACCGATTTACAATGCTCCACAAAACGCATGTCCTTATCAAATTCGATCGTGCTCTCATAGAACACCGGCGTTCCCTCTTCTTGCTGGAGCAGCTCGGCCTCTTCGGCGTTCAAGCGCGAGATGGAGATATGCTCACGTCCATGCTCAACGCGCACGCCACCTTCTTTGAGCAAAACATCGTAAAGGCTCTCACACTCAAAATCGTGCTCGGGAAGCGATGGGCACAGGGACAGGTTAACGTGAACGGTCTCGATTGACGCCGGCTCGCCCTCGATAAGTCGAACGCGCTGCATGCGGAGCAAGGGAGCGCCTACAGCCACCCCAAGCTTGTCGGCAAGCGCCTCATCCGCCTCGATGGTCCCGGTGGAAACCAGACGAGAAGAGGGGTGCAGGCCGGCAGTCCGCACAGCATCGGAAAAGTTATACGTTTCCTGGAAGATGTTCAGCGGCTTGGGAGGACAAACATACGTGCCCGATCCGCGACGGCTCTCGAGCGTTCCACACGAGATAAGCCGCGTGATACCGGCACGCAACGCCGTACGCGAAACGCCAATCTCTTCGCACAGCACGCGCTCGGCCGGCAGGCGATCGCCGCCGGCAAGCTGATGGTGCTGGATATACCAAAGAATTCCCTCAACAGCACGATCTTTGGGGGGGATTGCATAAGATTCGCCTGCCATTGCACAGACTCCTCATTCAGACACGTATGCCGCCAAAATTAGGCCAGCCCTCCCATGGCATCAAATTCGGCCTTGATCTTCTCGGCGACATTCCGATACGACTTATATAGGCTTGAATCGCGTTTGACTTCGTCGGTCATAACGGGAATCTCTAATTTGGAAACCTCGTCTTTTCCCGTCTGAACCGCCACAACAACGCCCATACCAAGACACATATTACGCTTGGCAGCGTTTATTTTCGCCGCCTTGGCAGGATTTGCCAGGATACGCTGGGCAAATTCCTGTTTTGAAGCCACTTCCTCGGCCTCCGGATTGCCCGCCTCGGCTACTTCGCACTGCAACACGTCCGCATAGTCAAAAATCTTCGGCTCGCCACCGCGTTGATGCACAGCCCACTTGCGGCGCGTGGCATCCTGGTAGATAGCCGGCAAAAATGTAAACCGCGGCGGGTCCAAAATCGTATCCGTGATGGTAAACACATCGGGATCAAAGGCATCCTGCGGGTTTTTCTTCTTGAACAGCCCCATATCAGCCTCCCGTACTAGCATTAAACAACTCATGCTGAATATAGCACCAATTTCAAGCCACTGCTTTATCGCATCGGTGCGCGGCGTCTATGGCTCGCCCAGCGGAAGAGTTCACGGACGAGGGCCGGGGTGCCTGCCGGCAAATAGCGGACACTCCGCATGCAATCTATGCAAACAAACAAGTACGTTTAGCTACATTCGGTAAGTTCGAGAACGCTGTCCTTAACGATAAGCGCCGGCTCCAGAACGACCTCTTCGGCACGCCTACCGCCCCTACCGGCAAGGCGCTTGGACATGCAGCCAAAAGCATGCTCCGCAAGAACACCAGGATCCTGCTCAATCGCGGTCAGCGCCGGCTCAAAGAGAACGTCGGCCGCCGAGTTGTCATAGCTTACGACCGAGATATCGCCTGGGATGCTCTTCCCTATCTCGTGCAGGCGCTTGAGCAGGCCCAGCGCAATGTTATCCGAGCTTGCGAACACAGCAGTGGCATCGGTTGCGAGCACCGCCTCCGAGGCCTCGTATGCACTCGGAATGTAGTACTCGCTCTCAAACTCCAAACGCGCGTCAATCGGCAGGCCAACCTCGCGCAGCGCACGCTCGTAGCCGGCAAGACGTTTACGACCCGTATTGGAGCGGCGCGCATTAACCAAGCAGGCAATGCGACGGTGGCCTTGCTCGATCAGATAGCGGGTGGCCATGTAGCCACCCATCTCGTGGTCGAACATCACCTTGTCGCACTCGAGCCCCTCAATGGCACGGTCGACCATCACGGCCGGAATGGGGAGATGACTGACTTCTTCGCGCAAAGCGCGGTCGTCCGAGAACTCGTCGCCCACGACCAAGAACACACCATCGACGCCACGCGTCACCAGCTGGCGCAGGAGCTCCAGATCGTCCTCGGCGCTTCCACCCGAGCTGGTAATGAAGAGCGCGTAGCCGTCCTCGCGGCAGCGCTTTTCCAGGCTGCCGGCGAGCGAGGCAAAAAAGCGGCTCTCGATATTGGGAACGATAAGGCCCAGCGTGCGCGACTCGCGCATGACCAGGCTGCGCGCAATCTGGTTAGGAACATAGTGGTTGCGCGCCGCAACCTCCTTGATGAGCTTGCGGTTTTCTTCCGAGATGCGACAGGGCCGATTATTGAGAACAAGCGAGACCGACGAGGGGGAAAGCCCCACCTCCTGGGCAATCTGCTTGAGAGTAACTTTGTTGCCCATCTCGCTCCTTCCGAGTATTCGCGCAATCTCTTGAAAGTATAGCGACCGTCCCTCTACCTTGATGATAAACACTTTACCAATCCGGTAGACGGCTGTTTTATCGCCGCGATTGGCGCAAAGCAACCTAACCCCTTTGCGCCATGTGATGCATTGGGGTCAGGTTACTTTGCACCAAATCCATCCGGGTGGGGTATATTGCATTCGATTAATGAAAACGACCACCATAAGGCGGATATTCGTATGCACGAGAATGACTTTTTTAACGAGGACCTGCTCTGCGCGCTCGCCGGTGTTGCCGGCGAGGACAACGTGCTCATGAGCGAGCCCATGCGCGAGCACACCACGTTTAAGATCGGCGGCCCGGCCGATGTCTTTGTCACGCCCGATACCGAGCAGGGACTCGTCGCCACGCTTGACACCTGCTACCGCTGCGATCTGCCACTCACCATCGTGGGCAACGGTTCCGACCTGCTCGTCGGTGACAAGGGTATCCGCGGTGTCGTCGTGGCACTGGGTGAAGGCCTCTCTAACATCACCGTCGACGGCACGCATGTTACGGCAGCAGCCGGCGCCTTGCTTTCCGATGTTGCCGCGGCTGCCGCCGAAGCCGTGGTACTGCACCATGCAGGCATAC
>CABTAA010000116.1 GCA_902482615.1 uncultured Collinsella sp. | reverse complement strand
TCGCGAGATCAAATAGGCGCTTCCGGCGCGTATGCAGCCACCCCGGCTTGCTGAAAACTCCCGAAAATGCACGGCGCGCCCCGGGGGACCCGTGCGTGCCGTGAAAAAACACGCCCGCATCCAGAAGAATGCGAGCGTGGAAGCCGGGTGGCGGCAAGGGCGCCAGGCAGCGGGCGGAATCCCCGGCGTGTCCGCCCGGGCACCGCAGCCGCCGCGCGTCAGCAGAAAACCTCATGCCCTGCGTTGATGTCAGAGAGCCCATCCCCCATATCAATCCTTTGCGCAAAACGGAAATGCCCCGTCCGCGCAAGCACGCGAACGAGGCATCAATCAAGTTTTGCGGTCAGCGACTCTTTTGCGCCAGCGTCTTCTACCTTTAGCTAAGCTCGGGCCAGTAACCCTTGTTGGCCTCGATCATGTCGTCGAGAACCTCCTTGGCGACCTTCATCGACGGCACGGTCTTGTTGAGCGTAAAGGCCTTGAGCGCCTTCTCGTACGAACCCTCGATCGTAGCCTCGACCACGAGCTTCTCGGAGTTCAGCTGCTGCATCATGAGGCCCTGCTGGAACAGAGGAATGTTGTCACGGCTGATGACCTCGGGGCCGTTCTTGCCAATGTAGGCAGGCAACTCGACCATGGCGTCGTAGGGCATGTTGGGGATAGCGCCCTTGTTCTCGCAAATGACCAGGAAGCGCTGCTTGGTGTCGTTCTTCAGAGCGATGGCCAGATCGGCAATCCAGTCGCCGTGGCTGCCCGCATAGAACGTGCTCTCGTCGATCTCGCCCGTCTTCTCGTAGTGGTCGATGCCGTCGAAGAGGTTCTTCTCGCGCGTCTCCTCAACCTCGTTCGCACGGGTGCGCTCGGGGTTGGAATGCTCGACGAACTCCTTCTGCTGCAGGTAGTAGTTCAGATACGTGTTGGGCAGGTACTCCGGGAAGCACTCCATGATCTCGTACTCGCCCTTCCAGACGTAGTACCAGCTGCCCTTGGTGTGACGGTTCTGCTCGGGATGCTCGTCGGCGGTCTCCTCGGGCTTCTTTGCCATGAGCGAGCCCATGCCCTTGAGGTAGGAATCGGGCAGCAGAATCTCATGCTCCTTGATGTACTCGCGCAGCTGTGGGAGCACCTCCTCGCCCTTGTGGCGGATCGAGGTGAACCAACCAAAGTGGTTGAGGCCAAAGTAATCGTACTCGACATCCTTCTTGTCGATATCGAGCGCGGCGCAAACCACGTCGATGATCGCGATCGGCATGTCGCAGATGTTGATGATGCGAGCGTTGGGGCGCAGCACGCGGCAGCCCTCGGAGACGATGGCAGCAGGGTTGGAGTAGTTGAGAATCCAGTAGTCCTTCTTGGCGTACTTCTCGACGTCATCGATCAGCTCGACCATGGGGAAGATGGTGCGCATGCCGTAGGCAAGGCCGCCGCAACCGCAAGTCTCCTGACCCACGCAGCCGTGACGCAGCGGAATCTTCTCGTCCTGTTCGCGCATGGCGTAGCCGCCCACGCGCATCTGGGCAAACACGAAGCTCGCGTCGGTAAAAGCCGTCTCCTTGTCGGTGGTCACCGTGAGCTTGATGTCCAAGCCAAGGTCCTCGTGCAAAATCCAGTCCACGAGCACGCCGATCTTGCGCTGGCGCTCCTCGTTGATGTCATACAGACGAATCTCGTCAACGTCGAGCTCGTCCTTGCGCAGGGCAATGGACTTGACGATGCCGGGGGTAAAGGTGGATCCGCCACCACACAGAGTAATGATCATTGTTTACTGCTCCTTCTCAATTGCGTTCTCGACTTTGTCGCGCATCTCGGCGACCTTCATGCCAAAGATGATCTGGATATTGTTACCGTTGCGGTTGATGCCGCTGTTGGGCACGTGGTTGATGAGGTTCTCATCGATGAGGTCCGGGTTCTTAACGTTCACGCGGAGACGCGTAAAGCAGTTCTCGAGCTCCTCGATGTTGTCCTTGCCACCAAGACCTGCGACCAGGTCGGCAATACCTGCATCGACGCCCTCTGCGGGAACTGCGGCAACAGCGCCCTGCTTCACCGCGACAGACGCGGCAGCTTCGCCCTCGGCAACGGACTCAGCAAGCTCGGACTCTTCCTCGCGACCAGGGGTGTGAAGGTTGAGCTTCTTGATGAGGAAGGTGAAGAGGAAGAAGTACAGCGCGGCGTTGACGACTCCGAGCACCAGCATAACCGGCCAGTTGGTCTTATCGACACCAAGAACCAGGTTGGAGACCACGATGTTGATAATGCCGCCTGCAGTCGAAGCGGGCACGGAGAGGACCTTGAGCAGGACCAGGAAGATGCCGGAAAGAACCGAGTGAACGACAAAGAGCACGGGAGCGGCAAAGACAAAGAGGAAGTCCATGGGCTCGGTCACGCAGGAGAGCACAGCGGTGATGATCAGCGGGATGATAACGGCTTTGGTCTTATCCTTGTTCCCCTTGTAAGCGGTGACGATAAAGGCGAGACCGATACCGATGTAGGGCCACAGGTTGTTGAAGGTGTAGCTGTTGAAATAGGTGCTATCGGAGAAGGGCTGGCCCGTCATTGCCATCTCGGCAACACGGATGGGATAGGCGCCGGCGATAACCTGATCACCCAGCGTCAGGGTGCCACCCACATCGGAGAACTGGAACGGGGTGTAGATGAGGTGGTGCAGACCGGTGGGAACGAGCAGCTTGTTGAGCATGCCGTAGATAAACAGACCGATGTTGCCCGACTCCTTAATGATGCCGGCAACGGAGGAGATGGCACCCTGAACCGGAGGCCAAACGATGCAGAAGCCAGCGCCCATGATCCAGGAAATGATGATCATGATCAGGAACGGGAAGCGAACGCCCGAGAACATCGAAAGGGCAATGGGGAACTGCTTGTTCGAGTACTTGTTGAACACGGCACCGGTGATGCAACCAAGGATGATGCCGCCAAACACGCCGGTATCGAGTACCTGGATGCCCATAACGGTGGCCTGGCCGGTTCCGGTAAGACCGAGCATACCGCTCGCATCGGCAAGAGAGCCGGTGGCGTTGAGCACGATGTTGTTAGCCTGCAGGAACAGGAAGAACGACATCAGGGCGATCAGCGAAGCATGGCCCTTGTTCTTCTTTGCCATGGCGCCGGCGATGCCCACGCAGAACAGAATCGAGAGGTTGTTGATGATAAACATCAGCGACTGATAGACAACGGCGCCCACGAGCTGGAACGGACCGAAGCCCAGCACAGGGATCATGGCGCAGATGGTCTTGTTGGTCAGAATGATGCCCACGATGAGCAGGATGCCGGCAACCGAGAGATACATCATCGGCTGGACGATCGACTTCGCGAACACCTCCAACGGCGCTTTGAAATTGAACTTCTTTTTTGCGGTCATAGCGGTACTCCGCTTCCTTTTCCGCAAATTAAGACAGATGTGCCCCGGGCAAGACCGTAAGCCTTGCCTTATACCAATCGATGTGTGGGCACGTTATGCCTAGAGACCAGGTTCTCCAAGCAGGTTAACAATGTGATATGCGAGATAACTCTTCTCGGCATCGGTAACGACAACGTTATAGGTAGACGACAAGTGGGCGGCTATGGCGTCCGCGCACGAGAATGCACACGGATACGCCGTTTCATCGATTCGGAACAGCGCGTCGCCATTGATTTGCCCGGCCGTAGGATCGAGCGCTCGCTGTGCGAAAAACTGCAGGTGGCGAACGAAACGTTCGTAAGGCAGCGAGGTGTCATCGAGGGTCGTAGCATAGCGCTTGGAAACAATCGCGAGCACGTCGCGAACAAGCTGGACCGAAACAATCAGGCGGTCAGAGCGCTGCGGCATGGTGGCGTTGACGATATGCAAGGTAATGAAACTCTGCTCTTCTTCGCTCATCTGGATGCCCATATACTCCTTGATAATCTGCAGCGCACGGCCCGCAAGCGCATACTCCTTGCGATAGAACTGCTGGATCTCGAGCAGCAACGGATTCTCACAGGGGACGCCCTTGCGCTCGCGCTCCAAAGCAAGGCTGATATGGTCTGCGAGAGCAATGAGAATCTTATCGTTGATGTCGGCATTGAGCTCTCGACGAAGCATCTGAACGATTTCCTCGGAAATCACGAGGTTGACGGTGGGGATGGACTCCAAAAGATGTGCCAAGCGGTCAATCGTACGCGAATCCTGAGAAGTTCCCTCCTGCAACGCGTAGGTCTTTTCGATCGACGCCTCGTCGATGGCATCGCCAGCATGACGGCCAAAGCAGAGGCCTCGACCGATGACGATGAGCTCGGAGCCATCGTCCGAAGTGACCATTGCGACGTTGTTGTTAAAAACTTGCTTGATAACCACGGTACCCACCATAAGAATTTACTCGGAAAGCCAGACGACAGGCTCTTTAACAGCAACAGGGCCGGAAGCATGCTCACGAAGAGTCGAGTTCTCCGAACGCTCGCATACGATAACGAAGACCGTGGGATCAAAGCCGGCAGCGCGAACCACGTCGAAATCGACCTCGACGAGGGGCTGGCCCGCGTCGACATGGTCACCCTGGGCAACAAGCGCATGGAAGCCCTTGCCCTCAAGTTTAACAGTGTCGATTCCGATATGCAGCATCACCTGAGCAGAGCTGTCGTCGGACATGATGCCCAACGCGTGCTCAGTCGGAAACAGCGCGGCGACGGTGCCGGAAACAGGAGCGCACACCGTTCCCTCTTGGGGAACCACGGCAACGCCATCACCCACTGCACGGCTGCTAAAAGCGGGGTCATTGGTTTTTTCTAGATTAACAAGCTCGCCGGAAACGGGAGCGAGGATTTCGAACTCGGAAGTCGCAGTCGCCTGCTTATCCGAGCCACCCATAAGGCGAGAAAAGAAACCCATGGTGACATGTCCCTTCATAAATATAGCCCAACCAAAATCATGTGAATGCGCCCATAGAGACACACCCGTTCAAAGGCTTTGGTTAGGTCCACGTCCGAGGGACTCGGTAACCTTCCGCATTTCTTTTTACGGGAGGTATTGTAGACAAGCCCAAAGCCGGAACAATCATTATGACCGATGAACGGTATTTTTTCTTCGATAAACGGTATTTAGGCGGCACTTAGGGACGTTCCTTTTCTGCCGGCACTCGGGGACACTCCTCACTCTGGTGCATTGTGGACAGGTTTGTTTGCACCAATCATGAGTTGCGGTGAAATAGGGACTGAAAAGCCGCTCAAAAGGCCAAAACAGTTCGTATTCCACCGCAACTTCAAGACGTTGGTGCAGATTAACCTGACCTCTTTGCACTAAAAAGGGCCCCGAGCATAGTCTGCTCGGGGCCCAAACTCATCTCGCCTTACCGCGCGACGCGTATGTTACTTGCGCTTGCCGCCGCCGTCACCGGGACGACGAGAGCTGCCGCCGCGCTTGCCGCCACGGCCG
>CABTAA010000115.1 GCA_902482615.1 uncultured Collinsella sp. | reverse complement strand
GGTTAGCGAGCGCCCAGGCGCGGCGCTCGTTCCAGACGTCGGAGCCGCTGGCGTCCTTCATGCCCTCGATGTAGGCGTCGACCTTGGGGCTCTTGATGCCCTCCAGGTCATAACCCACGGACATGTTGAAGACAAAGCCGTCCGGGCTGCCCAGGCCGTACTCGCGAGCGATCAGGTGGCAGGCAAACCATGCCTTCACGTACTCGGCAAAGGCCTGCGGAACCTCGAGCTCGGTCGACCACTCGCAGTTGTAGCACTCGTCCTGCGCCACGATGCAGGGCTTGTTCACACACTTGGAGAGCTCCTCGCCGTCCATCACCTGAACGGTCTTGAGCTCAAAGAAGCGTGAACCGGCCACGTAGGATGCCACGATGTTTTGGGCAAGCTGCGTATTGGGACCGGCAGCCGGGCCAAACGGAGTCTCGATGCGCTCGTCAAAAATGGGAAGCGCACCCTCCTGGTTGGTCGTGACCATCTTACGCACGCCAAAGATGGCGTCCTGGGTCTTGTGCTCCTCGATGATCCAGTTCATCAGCTGCGAAAACGGGATCGGCCTCATGATGTCGCTCATAGTGAGCTCCTCTCTGTAACGCCCGGCGAGACCGCGCGACGGGCGCAAATACGGTGTAGCGCTAGCACAGCGCCGGCGACCCCGCGGAGGTCGCCTATACGCGCGTCGGATGCGGCGAAACATCCGACGCGCGTGAATCTACTTGTGAATTAGTAGGTGCGATCGTTGAGCGTGCTCCAGAGCTTCTTGGACTCGGCCATGGTCCACGCGTTGATCTTGTCCTCATCAATGCCAACGAACTCGCGATCCTTGTACAGGACGCGGCCGTTGATGATGGTGGTGCGGCAGTTTTTGCCCATCATGCCAAAGAGCATGTGGCCGTCGATATTCTCCTCGCTCAGCGGCGTAAAGGGCTTGTAGTCCATAACGATAACGTCGGCGGCAGCGCCGGCCTCGAGCACACCGAGCTTGCGATCGAAGTACTTGCTCGCCATCTTGGCGTTGTTCTCGAACAGCATCGTCATGGCCTCGCACCAGCCCACGTTGGGCATGGCGGCGTTGTGGCGCTGAATAATCAGGAAGACCTTAAGGCTCTCGAGCATATCGTGAGTGTAGGCGTCGGTGCCCATGCACACGGGGATGCCGCGGCGGAAGAACTCGAGCACGGGGGCGCAGCCCACGGCGTTGCCCATATTGGATTCGGGGTTGTTGACCAGCCAAGTGCCGGACTCCTTGACGATATCCATCTCGGCAGGCGTCACGTGGATGCAGTGGCCCAGCATGGTGTCGGGACCCAGCAGGTTGTGCTGCAGCAGGCGCTCGACGGGGCTGATGCCACCGCGGTTGAGGCGGGAGTCCCACACGTCGTTCATGCCCTCGCACACATGGATGTGGAAGCCGGTCAGGCCGTTGTTGGCCTCGGCCATCTTATCCATGGTCTCGTCCGAAAGCGTAAAGGTAGCATGTCCGCCAAACATGGCGGCGATCATGTGGTTGTCGTTATCGCGACGCTCCTTGGCGGCCCACTGGGCAAATTCGGCGTTCTCGGCAATGGCCTGGTCGCACTTTTCCTGGCCGCGGCGATCGGAGACCTCGTAGCACAGGCACGAACGCATGCCCAGCTCCTGAGCTGCATCCTTAATGGTAAAGAGGCTTCCCGGAATCTCGCAGAAGCTCGCATGGTGATCGAAGATCGTGGTGACGCCATCACGGATGGAGTCCAAAATCGTAGCATAGGCGCTGGCCTTGGTGCCGTCGAGCGTCAGGTTGTCGTCGATCTTCCACCACTGCTGCTCGAGATTCTCCAAGAAGTTGGTGGGGTTGCAGCCCTTAATGGCAAGGCCGCGGGCCAGACCCGAGTAGATGTGGGTGTGGCAGTTGATGAGTCCGGGCATGATGAGGTTGCCCTGGGCATCGACGTACTCGGCATCCGGGTACTTGGCCTTGAGCTCGCGCTCGGGGCCCACTTCGACGATCGTATCTCCGTCAATGGCGACCGCACCGTTTGGAATAAACGGGGTCTGAGCGTTGCGGGTAAAGACGGAACCGTTGGCGACCAGAAGCATGGATGCTCCCTTCAACATCAGAGGCGGGGTTTGACACCTCTGACATGGCGGAGTGCGAAGCGCCGGCCTACACCGGAAACGGGCCCTCTCCCGTCAACGCTTCACCAAAGGGACAAACCCTTTGAAGTGCGGCTTGGTGCCGCATGGCGTCGGCGGACGAGGCGATGCGTCCGCCGACGAATAGCACCGAATTGGTTACTTCTTGCTCTCGGGCAAGACCAGATCCACGGCAGCGTCCTTGGCAGCATCGATGTGCTGAGCCACGACCGGCGTCTGCGGAAGGATCAGGTTAAGGACAATGGCCATGATGGCGGTGGGGGTTACGGCATTGGAGCCGATGACGGTGGACACCCAGGCGGGCATACCCTCGCCGGCAAGGCAACCGCTGGCCATCCAGATACCCAGGCCAAAGACGACGGAGGTGCCGACGATGGTGGTAGTGCGCTGCGTGAGGCCCTCGCGGGTGAACATGCGCACGCCGTTCATGGTGATGGTGCCAAAGACGCCGACGGTCGCGCCGCCGATGACGGGCTGCGGGATAGCGGAAAGGACGGCAGAGAGCTGCGGGAACAGACCGGCGATGGCAAAGACGGCCGCAATGATCACAAAGACCCACTTGTTGACGACCTTGTTGGAGCAGATGATGCCCACGTTCTGGCCAAGGGCGCTGGTGGGAAGACCGCCCAGCAGACCGCCGACCATAGAAGTGAGGCCCTGGGACACGATAGCGCCGGAGAGCTCGCGCTCGGTGGGCATACGGTCGATGGAGCCCAGGCAGGCGGCGGAGACGTCACCGATAACCTGGATGGCAACCATGGGGAACACGACGGCGAGGGTAATGCAGACCTCGGGATCAAACTCGAGCGCGTAGGGCATGAGCTTGGGAAGAGCGAAGACCTGAGCGGTGGCGACGCTGGAGAAGTCGATCATGCCAAAGGGGATGGAGACGATCATGCCAACGATCATGCCAAAGAACACGGATCCCAGCTTGAGCGTGCCCTTGCCAAAGTTGGCGAGCGCAAAGACCACGGCGAAGGTGATAAGAGCGACGCACCAGGCCTGCGGGGTGCCCCACAGCGGCGTACCCATACCGCCGGCCATATACTTGACGGCCGTGGGATACAGCGAAACGCCGATGGAGAAGATGACCGTACCGGTCACGACGGGCGGGAACAGCCACTTGATCTTGCTGTAGGCCAGACCAAAGAGGACCGCAACGGCGCCGCCGACGATCTCGCCGCCCAAAAGCGCGCCAAAGCTAAAGCCCGATGCGCCCATGGCCTGCAGGGCCGGGAGGAACGCGAACGAAACGCCCATGACGATGGGCAGGCCGCCGCCGATGCGACGGAAGGGAGCGAAGGCCTGAAGGGCCGTGTCGATTGCCGAAAGAATGAGCGCGACCTGAATGATGTCGGTGCTCTGCTGGCTATTAAAGCCGTAGACGCCGGCCATGATGACCGCCGGGGTAATGATGCCGGCAAACGATGCCAGTACGTGCTGAAGGGCACACGGGATCATTTCCTTAACGGGAGGCATGCCTTCGCGAGTGAACAGGGCTTCAGTGCCGTTCGTAACCGTCTCCTGGGTCATTTGACCACCAATCCTCGAAGTAGTTGTTTTCGCATCTAACGCTCTATTGTGACGCAGTGCGGGGTTGAGGTTGTGCCTTCATTGCATATCGTATTAAAGATGATTCTCATTCTCAATAATAATTTTTTGTTATCAGACTATTCTTCAGCTGAAATAACGCATTTCCGCAGGTCAGGAAAGTGTCTGGTCAAAATAACATCTAACATTTCTTTTGGTCAACCGTTTACCGCTAAATTCCTACCGTTCGTCTGCATTACGCAATGTACCTGCGGATATACGAGATGATGGGCAGCGTGTTACCATGAGAAAAAATTGTTATGAACATTTCCGATTTCACCCAAAGGAGTTGCCCGTGAACGAGACCGTACGTCGCTTTTTGCCGATGGTCGATTTTCTGGAGCAGATACTCGGCAAAAACAGCGAAATCGTGCTGCACGATTTCTCGGATCCCGACCACGCCATCGTCGATATTCGCAACGGCATCGTGAGCGGCCGCAAGGTCGGCGGCCCCGCCACCGATCTGGCACTCAAGATCATGCACGACCCCAAGTATCGCGATCTGCCGTTTATTACGGGCTACGAGGGGCGCGGTGCCGGCGGCAAGACGTTGGAGTCAGCGACATACTTTATCCGCGAGAATGACGAGATCGTCGGCATGCTCTGCGTCAACACCGATCTTTCGGCCGTGCGCTCCATCAACGCCATGGCCCAGCAGCTTATGGCCTGCTTCGACGCCGCGCCGGTCCACACGGAGCCCTCCCCCATCGAGGTCGAAAGCCTTTCGGAGTCCACGCAGGAGCTCATCGACCGCAGTATTTCCGAGCTGCTCGAAAGCCGCGGGCAGGATGTCGCCTCGCTCGGCCAAGCCGACCGCGTGGACGTTATCCGCCATCTCAACGGCAACGGCGTGTTTATGCTCAAGGGTGCCGTTGCTTGCGCCGCCGCCGCACTTGGAATCTCTGAGCCCAGCGTCTACCGCTATCTGCAAAAGGTCCGCAAGGAGGGCTAACCCACTGATCCCTTGGGGACGGAGGAAAACGGATCATTTTTGTCGCATCGCTTGACAAAAGACCCTGCAGCTCGCACTGCAGGGTCTTTTTGCATGTCATGTTTAGTTGTTGCCAACGCCTTAGAGAGCGGCGACGACCTCGATCTCGACCAGACCGCCGGCCGGAAGAGCGGCAACCTGGAAAGCGCTGCGCGCGGGGAACGGGGCCTCGAACTTGGAGGCGTAGATCTCGTTCACGGCGGCGAAGTCGGCGATGTCGGCCAGGTAGACCGTGGTCTTGACGACATCGGCAAACGTAGCGCCGGCGGCAGTCAGCAGGGCTTCGACGTTAGCGAGGGACTGCTTGGCCTGGGCCTCGACGCCCTCGGGCATCTTGCCGGTTGCGGGGTCGATGCCCAGCTGGCCGGACAGGAACACCATGTTGCCGGTCTGGATGCCGGGGGAATACGGGCCGATGGCTGCGGGTGCGTTATCGGAAGACACGACGGTCTTGCTCATGTTTTTCTCCTTACGATCAATTGAGAGAGCGTGAGCGCGGTGTTCACACCGGGAGGCACAGTTCGGTCTGAACACCGCGCTTGATTGGGATAGTACTCAAGGTTTCTGTTTGATGCAAGAATATTATCATCTTGCGAGAATATTTTATCGCCCAACGGTTTCCCCGGACCGCTGAACGGTTCTCATGTGGAGCAGCCAGTCCAAGCTGCTGAAGACTTTGTCCTGCTTAGGCTGCGGGCATCGTCCATCGCGACGGCGCCACTATACTTTTGAGTATCTGAGCATTTTGAAAGGCAGGATATGACCGCAACCGCCAGTCGAACCACCAACCGCAGACCCGAGCTCTTGGCCCCCGCCGGAGGCCCGGAGCCCTTTGCCGCCGCGCTCGCCGCCCGCATGGACTCACAGATCGCCGCCGACGGTGGCCCCGCCTCTCC
>CABTAA010000114.1 GCA_902482615.1 uncultured Collinsella sp. | reverse complement strand
CCACGGTGGTATGCAACCGCGCCGGCAACAACATGGAGCCGGGCGTGGTGGGTGCACTGCTCGAGGCGCGCAGCGGCCTCAAGCGAGCCGGCGGCGGCAAGCGCGTGGGCGTTTTTGAATGCGATGAGCTCTACACCGTGCGCGTCCTGCCCAAGCTCAAGCCGACGTACTTCGTGCTGCTCAACCTGTTCCGCGACCAGCTGGATCGCTATGGCGAGATCGATCACACCCAGGAGGTCATCGCCCATGCGTTGGAGCTCTCTCCGGCAACAACGCTCATCTACAACGCAGACGACCCGCTGTGTGCCGCGATCGCCGCACGCGTTCCCAATGCAAACATCGCCTTTGGCATCGACGGCGCCACCGACACCGAGTCTGACCGCATTAGCGACTCTCGCTTTTGCTCGCAGTGCAACGCCCCGTTGGAGTACGACTATGTGCAGTATGGTCAACTCGGCGCCTACCATTGCCCCTCGTGCGGTTGGGCACGCCCCGCACTGGTCCGCCGCGTGACGGGCGTGGAGCTCGGCTGCGACGGCTACGACTTTGACCTGGTCTTTGGATCTGCGCCCGACGCGGCTGCCGCACACATCGCCACACGCTACAACGGCCTGTACATGGTCTACAACGTTGCCGCCGCCTTCTTTGCCGCGCACGAGTTGGGCGTGGATACGGCGCACCTGCAGCCCACGCTCGATGCCTACGTCCCCGCCGGCGGACGCATGGGCCGCTGGGATATCGCCGGCCGCACCGTCGAGGCCAACCTGGCTAAGAATCCCGTGGGCTTCGATCGCCAGATCCAGTCCATTAAGACGGCGGGCGGCAGGCTCTGTGCTTTCTTCCTCAACGACAACGACGCCGACGGCCACGATGTCTCGTGGATCTACGACGTCGACTTCGAGCGCATCGCCGACACACCGGGTCTTGTCGCCTTTGCCGGAGGCACGCGTGCGCACGACATGCAGGTACGCCTCAAGTACGCCGGCATCGATGCCGCGATTATCTCGGACGTCGCGCAGGCAATTGGCGCCGTTGCGGATGAAGCCGCAGGCGACACTTTCTATGCCGTCGCCAACTACACGGCCTTCCCGCCGCTGGTCAAAGAACTCGATGGGCTGAAGGGTGCCGATGCAGCCACGGTTGCTGCCCGCGCTGCAACGTGTGCCGATGGCAGTGCCGTCCCCGTCGGCATCGCGCCAGTCGAGCTTTCGCGCCCGCTGCGCATCGTCTACCTGTACCCCGATGCCCTCAACCTCTACGGCGACGGCGGCAACGTTATCGCCCTCGAGCGTCGCTGCGCCTGGCGCGGCATCCCCGTTCGCGTGGACGAGGTCCGTATGGGCGAGTCACTCGATCTCACCGATGCCGATATCGTCATGATGGGTGGCGGCTCCGACCGCGACCAGCTAGCCGTGGCACACGAGCTGCTCGCCCAAAAAGACAAGGTCGCATCCTATGTTGAGGATGGCGGCTCGCTGCTCGCCATCTGTGGCAGCTATCAGCTGCTCGGCCGTTCGTACTATATGGGCGAGGATCGCATTGAGGGTCTGGGGGTCATTGCCGCCGAAACCGTACGCGGCTCCGACCGCCTGATCGGCAACGTAGCCGTCAAAACCGACCTGGCACCTGAGCCCTTTGTGGGATTCGAGAACCATGGCGGCCGCACGCTTTTGGACGCCGATGCCACGCCGCTCGGAACGTCCGTCGTCACGGGCACCGGCAACAACGGCGACGATGGCCTTGAGGGTCTGATCTACAAGGGCGTCATCGGCACGTACCTGCACGGGCCGGCGCTGCCCAAGAACCCCGAACTCGCCGACTGGCTGATCGCGCACGCCCTCGAGCGCCGCGGCGATGCGCAGGCCGCCGCCCTGCTGCCGCTCAAGCCCCTCGACGACACCTACGAGCACGCCGCCCACGACGCAGCCATGAAGCTCCTCCCCTAGCACCTCACAACCACAAAGGGGACAGGCACCTTTGTGGTGGTTTTGACCCGTCCCAGCGGTTTGTCTCAATCTGTAACACATAGAGCCGATTTGCCCGCCCAGATGTTACAGGTTGAGATGTTTGAAGATCGGGATAGGGAGTCAGCTCCTGTGTGGTGGTTTTTCAGTTTGCCAACGATATGTGAACGGCTAAAAAAGTCTGCTATACTCTTTCCCGCTGTCCCCATCGTCTAGCGGCCAAGGACGCCACCCTTTCAAGGTGGATATCGCGGGTTCGAATCCCGCTGGGGGCACCATTTGAATTGAAGAGCCCGTTACCCTCGCGGTAGCGGGCTTTTTGCTACCGATATGCCGGGATTCGAACCCGACAGGGTGCGGACCCCGGCATCATCGCAAAGCCAGTGGGCAAAAAATAGCAAATATGAGTACTGTTACCATTTTAGTAACAGCGATTTCATGCCTTTAGAAGTCGATTTAGACGTCAGGCGTCCTACGGCGGAAGAATTGCAGACGTTTATCGGCTGAGTACTTGTACATATGTTGCGTAACACTACATATTTTGCAAATAAATAATGCTACAGGACTTGTGACAGTACTCATATTTGACGTTTTTTGTCCACAACCCTTTATACCTAGGCAAGTCGGCGGCAAAACGGGCTTCAAAGCGCCCTTCGCAAACAAAAACCGGGGCCCGCATGATGCGGACCCCGGCTCAATACCGTGACGATATGTCAGTTACGCTCTACACGTAGAACAGGATGTCGTCGTAGGTCGGGACCGGCCAGTAGTCGGCTGCCACGATCTCTTCCATGGCGTCCACGGCGGCGCGCAGCGTATCCATAGCGGGAACGACCTCGTGCGCGTACACGTTGGCCTGCTCCTGGCCATCGAGGGCCTCAGCCTTCTGATGCACGGCGTCAAGCGCCTTGATGGAGTCGTTGATGGTGGTGATGCCGTTGCAGAGCTTGTTGAGCGTGTTCTGCTCGCACTGCATGGCGGCCTCGGCGCCGGCGGCACGAATAGTCTCAAGGCCCTTAGCGACCTTGGTGGCATAGGCGGTAATGACCGGGCGATAGGTACGACGCGCCTCGCGAACCATCGTGGTAGCCTCGATGTTCATGAGCTTGTTGTACTTCTCGAGCTTGCAGTCGTAGCGGCACTGAGCCTCGGCCTTGGTCAGGACGCCCGTCTCCTCAAAGAGCGCGATGGCCTTATCGGAAACAAAGGCGGGAAGAGCGTCGGCCGTGGTCTTGTTGTTGGCAAGGCCGCGCTTCTTGGCCTCGATGGGCCACTCGTCGGAGTAACCGTCGCCGGAGAACAGGATGCGCTGGTGATCGGTCAGCACCTTCTTGCAGTATTCGAGCGCGGCGTCCTGGAACTTGTCCTCGGGCGTGCCCTCAAGCGCGTCGGCGAAGGACTTGAGCGACTTGGCCACGGCGGCATCGAGCACCAGGTTGGAGTCGGAGACGTTCTGCTCGGAGCCGCAGGCACGGAACTCGAACTTGTTGCCGGTGAAGGCAAACGGGGAGGTGCGGTTGCGGTCGGTGTTGTCCTGCATCAGCTTGGGCAGGGTATCGGCGCCCAGGTCGAGCACGCCGCGCGTGGCATGGACGGAAGCCTTGCCATCGATGATCTTCTCGACGACCTCGGTAAGCTGGTCGCCCAGGAAGATGGACATAATCGCCGGAGGAGCCTCATTGGCGCCCAGACGATGATCGTTGCCGGCCGAGGCAACAGAGGCACGCAGGAGCTCCTGATAGTTATCGACGGCCTCGATCACCGCGGTGAGGAAGACGATGAACTGCAGGTTGTCGAGCGGGGTGTCGCCCGGATCGAGCAGGTTCTCGGACTCGGTGCCAAGCGACCAGTTGTTGTGCTTGCCCGAACCATTGATGCCCTCAAAGGGCTTCTCGTGCAGCAGGCAGACCAAGTCGTGGCGGGAGGCGATGAGCTTCATCTTCTCCATCATGACCAGATTCTGGTCGATGGCCTCGTTGACTTCGCCATAGACGGGGGCAAGCTCATGCTGGCAGGGAGCAACCTCGTTGTGCTTGGTCTTGGCGGGAATGCCAAGCGCCCACAGTTCATCGTCCAGGTCCTTCATGTAGGCCGAGACGGTGGGGCGGATAGCGCCAAAGTAGTGCTCCTCGAGCTCCTGGCCCTTGCAGGGAGCGGCGCCAAAGAGGGTGCGGCCGGTGATGACCAGGTCCTTGCGCTTGCGGTAGGCGTCCTTCTTGATCAGGAAGTACTCCTGCTCGTCACCCACGGAAGGAACGACCTTCTTGGGGGTCTTACCGAACAGCGCCAAAACGCGCTTAGACTCACGCGAGAGCGCGGTCATGGAACGCAGCAGCGGGGTCTTCTTGTCCAGGGCCTCGCCCGTGTAGGAGCAGAAAGCCGTGGGGATGCACAGGACATCGTCCTTGATAAAGGCGGGGCTAGTGGGGTCCCAAGCGGTGTAGCCCCGGGCCTCGAAGGTAGCACGCAGGCCGCCGTTGGGGAAGCTGGAGGCGTCCGGCTCGCCCTGGATGAGGTTCTTGCCCGTAAACTTGGTAATGGCGGTGCCGTCGTGGTTGGGCTCCAGGAAGCTGTCGTGCTTCTCGGAAGTAATGCCCGAAAGCGGCTGGAACCAGTGCGCGTAGTGCGTCGCGCCCTTGGAGATGGCCCAGACCTTCATGGCATGGGCAACGGCGTTGGCCACATCCAGGTCGAGCGGCTCACCGCCCTCGAGGGTTGCAGCAAGACGCTTCCAAATGTCCTTGGGGAGGTAGTCCTTCATGACTTCCTCAGAGAACACCATGGTCCCGAAGCGGTCAGTAAGATCGGCCATACGGAACTCCCTTCGTATCGGCACCGCGTGAGAAGCGGTGTTGATTACTAACGAACGAGTCATAGCTTAGACTCGCCGTGTTTCCGCGACATTACCGTTATGTTGCTGTCGCGAAACCAATCAATGAGGTTACCCTATCGAGGCGGCGTTGCCACCCTCAACAGCCAATCAACTGTATAAATAGCAGACCTCTCCCCATGGTTTAAGGGTAGTCAATTTGGGATGGAGCTCTATTAACTGGTATTTTGCATCAGATACCAGTCCTTATAGTCCGTGCCCAGATTAGCCGCTCTGTTATAGATAAAGCCGATAGCAAGGCATCTTTGATTGGTATCCTCAAATAGCGAGTGAAACTCCACCGTGACACAGTGGTGCTGTAGAATCCTTACAACACATCACACTATTACGTATCTAGAGGAGCACGATATGCGCGTCGACGAGGTTTTTAAGCAGGCAGCATCCCAGGGCACCGCACCCGTTTCGTTTGAGATGTTCCCGCCCAAGGGCGAGCTTACCCTCGACACGGCTCGCGAAGTGGCAGGCAATCTGTGCAAGCTTTCGCCGAGCTTTGTCTCGGTCACCTGCTCGGCTGGCGGCTCGGGCAACGGCGCCACCACCGCCCCCATCGCGCATATGATTACGAGCGAATTCGATACACCCTCGGTGGCACACCTTACCTGCGTGGGCCGCTCGCACGCCGATATCGCCGCCAAGATCGACGAGTATCGCACCGCCGGCGTGGAAAACATCCTGGCCCTGCGTGGCGATCTCCCTGCCGGCGCGACCGAGGACGACAAGCCCGCCTCGGACTACGCCTACGCCCGCGACCTCATCCCCGAGCTCGTCG
>CABTAA010000113.1 GCA_902482615.1 uncultured Collinsella sp. | reverse complement strand
GGGGCCTTTTCCTTGGCCTGCTTGAACAGGTCGCGAACCTTGGCGGCGCCGCGGCCGACGAACATCTCGACGAACTCAGAGCCCGAAATGCTAAAGAACGGCACGCCCGCCTCGCCGGCAACAGCCTTGGCAAGCAGGGTCTTACCGGTACCCGGAGGGCCGACAAGAAGAGCACCGCGCGGCAGCTTGGCGCCGATCTCCTCGTAGCGCTGCGGCTTCGCCAGAAAGTCGACGACCTCCTTGAGGGATTCCTTGGCCTCTTCCTGGCCGGCGACATCTTTAAAGGTCACGCCCACGTCCTTGGAGGCGATCACGCGCGCGCCGGACTTACCCAGTCCACCGCCGCCAAAACCACCGCCGCCAAAGTTCATCGACGGACCGTCATCGCCCATGGCCTTCTTCATGCGACGGTTGAGCCACCAGCCGATCAGGAAGAAAATCGCCATGGGAAGAATGAGCGTAAGCAGGTAATAGGTCATCAGACCCGAGTTCTTATCGGGAACGACCGACTCAAGCGAGGCGCCAGATTCAAGCACGCGATCGGTAAAGCCCGCATCATTCGGTACACCGGTCGTCTTGTAGGCGATGTTCTCGTCCTCGCCCTTCTTGGTGTAATAAATCGTGTAGTCGTCCGTGTTGTACTCGACCTTGTCGACGCTCTTCTTATCGAGCGCTTTGACAAACGTCGAGTAATCGGTCTTCGTAATCTGCTGCGTGTGACCGATGTTGGGGAACAGAACGGTCGAGAGCACGAGGTAGACGACGAAGGCGATGAGCACGTAGAGGATCATATTCCGTCTACGTTTGTTGTCATCCATCTCCATCTGCTTGAACTCCATCTACTGGGGTTGATAATGTTTTCTAGAATACCCAACCCGGACGGCGATAAACCGATGCCGGGCACGAAAGGACAGAGATGGCATCACTGGAAGTCGGCAAGGTTCAAATCTATACGGGCGACGGCAAGGGCAAGACGACGGCTGCGCTGGGGCTCGCGCTGCGCGCCACGGGCTATGGACTTAACGTGCTCATGCTTCAGTTTGCCAAGAAGCTGCACTGCGCCGAACACGATGCCGCGCCGCGCTTGGGGCTGCGCATTGTACAGGCCGACCGCGACACGCCGGAGGCTTGCGCCGCACAGATCATGGAGCTGGCGCGCGAGCAGATTAGCGAGGTTGACGTGCTCATTCTGGACGAACTCGGCGAAGCGATGCGTCGCGGCTTTGTGACACGCGAGGATATCGAAGCACTGATTGCGATAAAGCCCGCCACCACGGAGCTCGTACTCACCGGCCGCGGCTTGCTGCCCCTCGCCGATCTTGCCGACCTAGTAACCGAAATGCGCCCCGTCAAACACTACTTCGACGAAGGCCTCCTAGCCCGCCAAGGCATCGAATACTAGTCATTGGGGACGTCCCCAATGACTAGGCGGTGGCGCGGCCTAGCCAGTTGCCGCTGTGGTGGTAGATGGTGAACATTATGGCGGTGATGAGCCAGGTTACGGGGTAGACCAGCAGCAGGTGCTCAAGCGACGGATCGAACGGCATAATCGCAAACACCCAGATCACCCTGAGCACGACGGTGCCAAAAATCGTGAGCAGCATGGGCTGCAAGCTCACGCCGGCGCCGCGGATGGAACCCGAGGCGTTCTCGATAATCGAGAAAATCGCATAGAACGGCGCAATGAAATGGAGGATGGTCGTGGTGTACGCCGAAATCGAAGCATCGTCGACAAACAGGCGCGACAACGGACCCGAGAACACCAGCAGCACGGCAGACAGGCCACCAATGAGCATAAACGACAGCACGAGCGACGTATGGTAGCCCTTTCGCATGCGCTCGTAGTTGCGCGCGCCAAAGTTCTGTGCCGAGAACGTGGTAATCGACACGCCAAGCGCCTCGGTAACCATCCAGACAATGCCATCCAGGCGGCCCGAAAGACCCCAAGCCGTGGTAACATCGGCACCAAACGAGTTGACCGACACCTGAATCAAAACGTTGGAAATCGAATACGCAGCAGACTGAAAGCCAAGCGGCAGACCACACGAAATCATGCTCTTACAAATACCAGGATCAATGCCGAGTTTGGACAGTGAAAGCCGCCACGAACCCGGTGCGTGCATCATACGAATCACGATCATCGTGGCATTGGAGCAAATGGTCAGCGCCACCGCGATGCCGCAGCCCAGAGCCTCCATATGAAGTACGGCAACGAAGATGACATCCAGCACCGCATTAACAAGGCAGCCGGAAGCGATGATCACAGCGGGCCCGCGCGTGTCGCCCACGGCGCGCAGCAATGCCGTTCCCATATTGAGCAGCAGCGCCGCAACCATGGCGGCAAAATAGCAACGGGCATAGGCCACGCCCTCGGCCAATAGTTCATGCGGCGTATTCATAAGCACCAGCATGGGCTCAACGAAAACTATGCCAAGAATCGAGAAAGCGATACCGCCCACCAGCGCGAGCGTCATGGCCGTGTGGACCGATCGGCTCAGGCGCTCGTCATCGTGCTGGCCAAAAAACTGACCGGTAATAACGGCACAGCCAGCACCCACACCGACGCAAAAACCAATGCAGAGCTCGGTGAGCACCATCGTGGCCTGAATGCCACCCAGCGCGAGCTTGCCGCCAAACTGACCGACGATATAGGTACCGATAAGCGTGTATGCCTGCTGAAAGAACGAACTAAAGAAAATGGGAACACACAGCGACAGCAGCTGCTGCCAAATGACACCCTGCGTTACATCGATAGCCGTAGATTTCTTAGCCACACGCCCTCCCCACTAGCGTACGTCATACAACAAAACGGCAATTTAAGACCAAAGCCGACACCAGCTTAGCACCGACCAGCGTCGGCCGAAACGCCCCGAACCACAGCCCGGTGCGAAATATCTGTTTAGTGATACAGCCCCGGCTGGTAGTGATACTCGTTGCTCACGTGCGGGCACAGCTGCCAAAAGGCGACGGCACTTGCCGCGGCAACGTTGAGCGAATCGACCCCGTGCGCCATCGGAATGCGCACGGCGCGGTCGCAGCCGGCAATGGTCTTGGCGCCCAAGCCGGCACCCTCGGTGCCCATAAAGATTGCCAGGCGGTCAATCTCCTGCAGCGCGGGATCGTCCAACGACACCGAATCATCCGTCAACGCCATGGCGGCACACGAAAAGCCGGCATCGTGCAGCGCCGCCAGCCCATCATGCGGCCATACGCGCGCCTCGCTGCCAATGCGCGTCCAGGGCACCTGGAACACCGTGCCCATGCTCACACGGGCCGAGCGACGGTACAGCGGGTCACAGCAAGTGGGGCTCACCAAAATGCCATCGACGTTCAGGGCAGCCGCCGAGCGGAAAATCGCGCCGACGTTGGTGTGGTCGACAATGCCCTCGAGCACGCACACGCGCACCGGGCGCTCCCCCGCCGCCTCGACGACGCCGTCGAGAAACTCATCGACCGGAATCTGGCGTGGACGACGGAATGCCGCGAGCGCACCGCGCGTCACGTTAAAGCCCGTCAGTTGCTCCATGAGCTCCATCGAGGCCACGAACACGGGAACCGGACCCGCTCCCTCGCGCACCGCCAGGCGCTCAAACAGCGGCATCATCTGGTCGAGCCAGCGTTCACCCAAAAGAAAGCTCACCGGCTCGTATCCGGCGCGCACCGCGCGCTCGATGACCTTGGCACTCTCGGCGATAAAGATGCCCTTTTGCGGCTCCAACACGCAGCGAAGCTCGCGCTCGGTCAGTCGCACGTAGGCATCGAGCCGCTCGTCCTCGAGCGAATCGATTCGCAGCACCTCAACGGCATCAGTCATAGCAGCCAGCCCGCACCTTTCTTTACAGCACATCTATACCAAACGAGGCGACGCTAAGCGCCGCCCCATGCATTCAAATAACCCGATGATACCGTTCACGCCAGACGATTTACGCCTCAACGCGACGATACGTCACGAACTCATAATCGAGACCCTCGTCGCCCTCGTCGGCGGCAATTGTCGCGACCCCGCTACGCTGCGCAATCTCCCACGCGGGATCGGCATCCAGATCGGGAAAGTACGTATCCACGTCATGCACGCAATGGCTATGCGTAACCTCGGCCTCGGCGCAATACGGCAAAAACTGCCGATACGCCGCGCGGCCGCCAATCACCCACGCAACGGGTTCATCGGCTACCACGGCGAGCGCTTCATCAACGCTATGCACCACGTCGACGCCCTCGGGCGCAAAGCCTTGGTCGCGCGTGAGCACAATGTTGCGGCGATTCTTGAGCGGTCGTCCGCCGGGAAAACTCAACAGCGTCTTGCGTCCCATAATGACCGGGCAACCTTTGGTGCGCGCCACAAAGTGACGCATGTCGGCACGGTTGGACACCACCATGTCGCCCTCGCACCCAATACCCCAGTCATCGCACACGGCGACGATGGCAGAAAGCTTACACGTCATGAGCGCCACCTACACCGCAATGGGGATGTTCTTGACCTGCGGGCCGTGCTCGTAGCCCTCGACGATCAGGTCATCGGTCGTAAACGCATAGAAGTCATGCACATCGGGGTTGAGCGTTACCTTGGGCGCGGCAAACTGCGGACGCTCGATAAGCTCGCGGACGATATCGACATGGCGGTCGTAAATGTGGGCATCGGCGATCACGTGCAGCAGCTCGCCGGGAATCATATCGACCGACTGCGCAACCATCATCAACAGAATTGCGTACTGGCACACATTCCAATTGTTCGCGGCCAAAATGTCCTGGCTACGCTGGTTGAGAATCATGTTGAGCGTCGGTTTGTCGTCCTGCGGACGCTGAGTGACGTTATAGGTCACGCTGTAGGCGCACGGATACAGATGCATCTCGGATAGATCGCTGAACACGTACGTGTTCGTCATAATACGACGGCTGTACGGCGTATGCTTGAGGTCGTACAGCACGCGGTCCATCTGATCGAAGTCGCCCTCGGCGTAATGGCTCTTCTGGCCAATCTGGTAGCCGTAGGCCTTGCCGATAGAGCCGGTCTCGTCAGCCCACTCATCCCAAATATGGCTGTTGAGGTCATGCACGTTATTGGACTTCTTTTGATAGATCCATAGGATCTCGTCCATAGCAGACTTAAGCGCCGTACGGCGCAGGGTAAGTGCCGGGAACTCTTCGCGCAGGTCATAGCGCGCCGTGACACCAAAGTTTTTAATGGTATAGGCAGGGGTGCCGTCCTCCCACACCGGGCGGACCTTTTGGCCCTCGGTGGTGGTGCCATGGTCCAGAATATCGCGGCACATGGCTACAAACTGTTGATCAGCCTTGCTCATTGACCCTCCTGTCAGTCGCCTACAAGCGAGATTCATTGTAGCCCAGGCGCACGCGGCCCCACAGCCCTAACATAAGCCCTCATTTTCTGACATATGCCAGAAATTCCTTGCGCTCAATGAGCATCGAGTTATCCTATTGTTGACATATGTCAGATAAGGAGTGCGCATGGCAGGAAGACGCGAAAAACTGCGCCGCGTCGGAATCATCCCCGAATATCGCGGTTTTACCCCCGATGGCCTGGCGAGCGGCGATGCCATCGACATGACGGTCGACGAACTCGAGGCGCTGCGCCTGTGCGACCTTTAAGGCCTTAACCAATAGGCCTTCGCACAGCAGATG
>CABTAA010000112.1 GCA_902482615.1 uncultured Collinsella sp. | reverse complement strand
GTCAGAAGTTCAAATCTTCTAACGCCCACCAAATGTTCGCAGCTCAGAGGCTATGCCCTCTGGGCTGTTTTGTTTTATGTCGCCAAATCCGCTGGCAGCTCCAACCGCCCAACTAGCCAAAAGCCGACCATCTACTTGCCGATCCATCCATCGGCATAACCAATCAGTCCGCACCGCAACTTCTCGACAAAACGCCGCGATGTCTGCGCCCTGCGGTATCCTTGAGCCACTTGCACCCGCGCACCAAGGAGCCGCTATGCGCACCGAGCTCGATGTCCCCTTTTCGCACAAAGAAGAAGCCAAGGCGCTGGGCGCCAAATGGGACCGGATCAAGAAGATCTGGTATGTACCCAGCGGCGTCAACCCCGAGCCCTTTGCCGAGTGGCTGCCCGGTGTTGACCGATCCGACCCCTCAGCGCCGTATATATATCTAGTACTGGGCAAGCGCGAATGCTGGAAGTGTCACAAAGAGACCTCGGTCGCGGCCTTCGGCATTCCCTATCGAACCGATAGCGACGAGTGCATCGCCATCGCGCACGCGCCCAACGAAGCCGGGCACATTGCCATCGACACGGCCAACGCCAACGCACTCGTCATCGTGCCCGCTCTTGGCTGCGTGCCGAGCGAGATCCGCGACTATCTTTCTAAGCGCTGCGGTTACAAGCCCGTAGGCGCGCGAGCCTCCAAAGCCCCGTCGCTCGGCAACACGTGCAGCAGTTGCGACGCGCTGCAAGGCAGCCGCTATCTGTTCGAAGAGTCCTCGTCCCCGTTTGCCCTCACTGCCATCAACAAGCTGCCGGCACTGGAGTTTGTGCGCGTCGAAGTTGCCGGCGTCTTCGGCATCCCGGCCACACGCACCGACTTTGACCAGGCGCTCTTTACCTGGGCACGCGACCATCACGCCGCGTTCCACAAGCAGCTCGGTGAGGGGATTTACCTGTAGGGACGGAGAGGCCTTCACAGTCAGCTCCTCCGCATCACCTATCCCTCGTCGCCGGCGTCGTACACGATTTCGAGGCCACAAACGGGGCATTTCTCCGGATACACCGGCATATGAACGCCTGTCCGTTTTCTCACTTCGTCGCTGAGCCTGTCGCACGCATCGATGAACCGAATGTCGAGACACGGTATTTGCGAGCCGCAGCAAGGGCAGGCGACGACAAACGACCCGCAATCAACCTCTACGCTCGGAAACATATTGTTGTCGATAAGGGCACACGGCAGTTTTCCGTACTTCCCCATCACAATATTGCCTCGCCAGCTCATACACGCTCCCCTCTCGCTATACAAATTAGGAAGAGCATGCACCGGCGGGCGTGTACGAGATTGCATCGCCACGCGATCCGATCAAACAACACGATCTTAAAAGACCGCCAAATCCTAATACGCTAATACGGCAGAAGCCCCACCTGTTCACGCTTCTTTTCTGAGCGATCGAACTCGATGCGATGGGCCTCAAGAAACACCGCATTGGGTCGCCACTGATGTTCATTCGGCTGCCTTAGCGTCGCACCCGCAAAGGAAGCGTAGTCGGTCTTATCCAGCAGGTACGATCCGCACAGCCGATATTCGCCGCAAACAGGCTCAAACGAAATCAGGTGAGCATCAAATAGGGAATGAAGGTCGCGCCGAAGCAGAATACCGTTGCTGGCAACCTGCGATTTGGGTCCCGAGTAATTCTCGATATGTGCAGCCTCCAGAGCTTCGCTGACGCCGCAGTCCGACACCGCGCAACGGCCGTCATAGGCGGCAACGAGCTGCTTGCGGAACCATTGCTGCCCCAATCGCTCGCGCCTTAACGCATAGCGGACCTTTTCGTCGTCGGTCGCACCCTGTCCGGCAAACTCAATATCGACGGGCATGTGCTTCAGATAACTCATATCGGACGCAAAACGAGGGTCCGGTCCGCCTTTATGAACAGGACCGTGCAGAACAAACCATCCGTTTTCGGGCTCGAACCGCTCAACAAACGCAAGGCCGAGCACCTTATAGCCCACCTCGGTTGCAAATATGACTCCGACTGGAACGCCACATTCCATGCAGTTGAGCATTTTACGGTTGTAATTCTGGTCTCGAAAACCAACGGTACCCGGCGCTTGAACCGAGTACTTAATGACCCACGTACCATCGTCCAAATAGAGCGGAGGCACATCGGTGTAGAAGCTCTTTTTAGAGTTATGGACCGAAAGCGCAAAGATCTTATTGAGATCTTGCTTCACCCGATCCTGGCCCGGCCAGAAGATCCCTGAATCCCGCGTTACGGGAAAGAAGTCCGAGCCAATTCTCAAACGATACTGATACTGAGGGCTATCTTCCTTGGTGTGGTGCGGAAGGCTGCTCCAAACGCCGCCGCGCTGCTCCTCACCCAGAAACCACTCCCATGCCTCAACGTATTCAGAAGGCACGAGACTGCAGGCACGGTCATAGCTTGGTCCATCCATCAACGGAACAGCAAGGTCAATGTCGTTCATCGCCAGCACCTACAACCATACGAACGCGAGTCATGCCCTTCAATAATATGACCGAGAGTCAATTATTACGAGATCTCATTCCGCGATCGGCACATCGTTGATGCTCTCGGTTTGCCGCTGGCGCGCTTGTACCCCGCCATCCCACTCCCCTGTATACTGATGTAGCACGTGTTTCGTCCGGGCTTGTTTGGGCCGGATTGTTCATGGGAGGGTCTTATGGCTGCTTCGAATCCGCCTAAGGGGAGCGTTTCTTCTTCGTCCATCAAGCCGGTTACGCGCAAGGCCGTGCGTTGCCAGCGCGAGGTCGCTTGGCTTGTCACGCAGGCGGCGGGCAGGCTTGTGGCGACCACTCAGGACGTCAATGCGCCTACGCCGAGCTTTGTGTTAGCGGCGGCGCTGGATTATGTGCGCCAATTGGAGCTTGCCGAACAGGATGCCAGCGGCCACCTCGACTACCAGAATGTTATGGCGCCCGACCTGCAAACGTTCTGCCACATGGCCAAGTTGCCCGCCGCGCCCAATGCGCTTTCGGACGCAGGCTACATGTTTACGCTTTCGGGCGCGGACCTTATCCGCGACATCTATGCATACTGCAGCGAGCTCGCCGAGCGCCACGTCTTTGACGCGGCAGAAGTCAAACCGGGATATGTCATCAAACTGGTTCTTAGGCTGTTCTTGATGGACGGGTTCGGGGCCATGCCGGCGTAAGCCGAGTCTTTAGCATCACCGTCGACTGGGCAACAACCGCTTTACCTTAGTGGGCGCCAATCGAGGGTCGATTATTGAGTCGCCTCGTCCACTAACGCATTTATTCCACGCGCTCTGACAGTCGATATTTGCGGTTGCGGCTTGTCGACGGCGCCGTGGGCTCAAGCTCGCCTTGAGCAATGAGCGCGTTGACGCGCGACCTAACCTGGGAAATTGTAAGCCCCGTGCGTTCTGCCAGCTCACGCGTCCCCAGCTCGCCGTAGTGTTTGAGTGCCGTCACAATTAAGCCCCCGCCATGATCGACCGGCTCGATCTTTGAACGGTAAAGTACGACCTTGAACCGATCGAACCCCGGGCAGAACAGGGGCTCGGCCAGACCATGCGCGCGCATGGCATCGATCATCATCGGGATGCCGGAGCCATTGCCCTCAGCCGGCGAACCTGCGCCATCCGGCAGCGGAACAATCGACATGAGCTTCACAAGCGTCGCGTTACGGCATCGGGAGCTGCCGTCAAACAAGTTCTCGCGAGTCTTTCCCCCGTAAAGGCCGCCAGGATTCGTCACCTCGACACGATCGTCAAAGACGTCGACGGCAATCGATTGTCCACAGAACCGATCCCCGTATTCTCGATGGATTACGGCGTTGGCGATTGCCTCGCGCAGAACCTCCTCGGGAATCTCAAGCGAGTCGACACGCGAGACGCCTTGGACGGTCGAGGTTCGCCGCAAATTCTTGGCGACGGCTGCGACGGCATCCGAAATCATCTCGCCCAACGTTCCCTCACAGATTGTGCGGTCCATGAATCTCAGCGACCCCGCCATGCCCTTCTGAGTTCCCGCATGGACAGCCACGTCAATGAAGAGCTTGGGATAGAACTGCTGAGGGTAGGTGCCCACAACTAGGAGTCCAGCCTTGGTGACATTGCCCTGGGAATCAAGGATATTTAGGCGCTCCAGCTTCGTTTGTTTGTCCGGCGCGCCGCGCATTGCCCGAGGCGTCAACGAGAAAGCCCGATCTATCGTACGGTCGACCAGCGCCTCGTCGAGATCGTCCGCGCCCGTGCCCGCCACCGCGTCGCGATCGCTCGGAGTCGCTCGACCGTATGACGCCAATGCGAGCACCTCGGTCGACGAAAGCGGGACATCTTTGTCATCGATGCGCTTGTAGCTGCCGCCCTGGGCGCCCCGCTCTATGACATAGCAGGGCTTGCTCGACGGATCGAGCTCCTCAATCGTAATGACGAGAACGATGACGCCCTGAAGCTCCACTCGCTCGATCGTGTATTTGGGCGGATTGGCCAGCTTTCCTCGACCGCCCGCATCACCCATGCCTGACACAAACTGGTTGAGCACTTTCTCGGTCTCGAAGTTCTCAACCGGGACAAAACCTGCGCGCTCACTCACTCCGAGCACGATGATTCCGCCGGCAGTGTTCGCGAATGCGCTCACCGTTTCCCACACGTCGCGGGAAAGCGTCGTGGCGCTCTCCTTGACCTCGACGTTAAGATCGTCCGAGCCCATGCGCCTTAAAGACTCGAGCAGACCGGTCAGTTCGTTTTCGTTCATCTGCACGTCCTTTCGCTTGGTTCTGCGAAGAATGCCGCGAATGGATTTCCTTCGTCTCTCAGTTATCTCTCGTAATTATCTCTCATCTATCTGTTATCTCTCATATTAGAGATGAGTGAGAGATAGAGATGGAATGTCTACCATTTGCTTCATTTATACATATTTTTGCTGGTAGAACAATCGGTATTAAGACAATACCATGATTGCTTGTCTCTTTGCTGCTCAGTTATCTCTCATATTTATCTCTCATCTTTCTATTATCTCTCATATGAGAGATGAGAAATGCATGAGTGATGGACGGTCAGGAATCGAGAGTGGATTTCCGGACGGTTTTTGGCGTTTTGGGGCTGTTTCCGTCCGAAAATCCTCTCTCGTTCAATTTGCGTCCGAATATCCACTCTCGTGTGTCCGAAAATCCACACTCATCCGGCAGATTGGTCGAGGGCTCCATATGGGTATACTCTCGTGGATTCGACTCGATTCGCCCCCGTTGGGGCGTCAAAGGAGACTGCATATGCCCATCACCTCAACCGACCCGCGCGCCGCTGCCGCCGCGCTGCTGGTGCCCGGCACTACCTGCCACGGCTTTGCCGTCGAGCGCTGTGAGACCGTGCCCGAGCTCGACTCGGACGCTTACGTGCTGCGACACACTACCTCGGGCGCTCGCCTGCTGTACCTGGCGTGCGACGACGAGAACAAGGCTTTTGCCATTGGCTTTAAGACGCCGCCGGCCGATTCCACCGGCGTGTTCCATATTCTTGAGCACTCGGTCCTGTGCGGATCGGCAAAGTTCCCCGTCAAGGAGCCGTTTGTCGACCTGATCAAGAGCTCCATGCAGACGTTCCTCAACGCCATGACCTACCCCGACAAGACCATCTACCCCGTTGCCACCACCAACGAACAGGACCTGTACAACCTGATGGACGTGTACCTGGACGCGGTGTTCAACCCGGCCATCTATACCAAGCCCACCATTTTTGAGCAGGAGGGCTGGCACTACGAGCTGGACCTGCCGGAGGACGCCGAGGGCGAGGGCAGCGGCAGCTCC
>CABTAA010000111.1 GCA_902482615.1 uncultured Collinsella sp. | reverse complement strand
GGTATGGGCAGCGAGCTTCTCCTCATCGGGATCGGCCTCGACGATACCCTTGCCGCCGTCGACGACAACGGTCATACCGTTGCGCAGCGCGGTGCAGCTGTTGGAAACCGAAAGGACAGCCGGGATCTCGAGGGCGCGCGCAATGATCGCGGAGTGCGACGTGCGGCCACCGGTCTCGGTGACGATACCGGCAACGTGGGCCTTATCGATCGTGGCGGTCATGGACGGCGTGAGGTCGTGCACGACAACGACAGTATTCTCGGGCAGGACGGAGAGGTCGACGACCTCCTTGCCCAGCAGCTCGGCCAGAATACCGGTGCGGATGTCGGCGATGTCGGCCGCGCGCAGACGGAACATCTCGTCGTCCATGGACAGGAACATGTTCTCGAACATGGTCGAGGTGTCCATGAGCGCCTGCTCGGCGCAGGTACCGCCGTCAATGGCGGCGTTGATGGCGTCGGTCATGCCCGGGTCCTGAGCCAGGACAATGTGTCCGCTCATGATCTCGGCCTCGGCCTCGCCCACCGTCTCCTTCATGTGGTCGGCCTGAGCCTGGGTCTTCTCGCAGAAGACCGAAAGAGCGGACTGATAGCGCTCCTTCTCTGCTGCCGAATCAGCAACCTCGTGCGGCTCAAACGTCAAGACGGGATCGACGGCGACCATGACGGTGCCGATACCGATTCCCTCGGAAGCGTTGACTCCCTGATACATTCCCATTCCTCTCTCCGTGTCATGTGATAAAGCGTTTTGCCATATCCATGACAAAAGAGCGCAGCTACCTTACAACAGGTCACTGCGCCCCCAAATATGAACTTAGTTGTTCAACATGCGACCCGTTTGAGTTCTACTCGCCAAGACCGCTCTTGATGAGCTCGATGGCAGCAGCCAGAGCCTCGGCCTCGTCGGCGCCGTCGCACTTGACCTCGACCTCGGTACCGCAGGGGATACCAGCAGCCATGAGGGCCATCGGGGACTTGCCGTTGACCTCCTTCTCGGGGGTGACGACCGTCACGTCACAGGCGTACTTGCCCATGGTGGAGGCGAACAGACCAGCCGGACGCATGTGCAGACCCTGAGGATTAACGAGGGTAGCCTTCTCAGAAACCATAGTTGACTCCTTTTTTGTGTTTAACCCCTGTCATGTATGTGGCAGGAGTCAGATTCACGACGTTGTTTATATTAACTCACATCAAACGGTTTTTCATTATGTTTCAGACGAATTATTGGACAGATGTGTTTGTCTTCCGCTTGCTCGCCCACAGGGGCCCGCGCGCGGCCCCCTGTGGGCGAGCAAGCTGCGGAAACCCAGTCGGTCCAAAGTAATGTCGGCTGAAAAGAATTCTGGCTGATGAACTGTTCGCGATAAAGACTCGATAGGTAGCCCCCTCTATACCCTTTTATAAGTTGCGGTGAAATAGGGACTGAATTTGGGGTTGAATCATTTAAACAGTCCCTATTTCACCGCAACTTATGGGAGGGATAGAAAAAAGGCGGAGGCCCTGGAGAGGGACTCCGCCTTATATACAGGGGGCGATGGTATTCGCGTACCGTGGAATTAGACCAGACGGGCGTTGATCGTCTTGGCGATCTCGGCGGCGTCGGTGGAACCCTTAACGGTGGCACGGAAGTCCTCGTCCATGAGCGCCTCGGCGACCTTGGACAGGATCTTGAGGTGCGTGGTGCCAGCCTGAGCGCCCGGGATGAGCAGGGCGATGGCCACGTTGACGGGAGCGCCGTCCATGGTGTCCCAACCGGTCACGCCAGAGTCGTCCTTGACGACGATGACGGCAGCCTCGGTAATGGCATCGGACTTGGCATGCGGAATAGCGAAGCCCTCCATCATACCCGTGGTGCCCTCGGCCTCGCGGGTCAGGAAGGCGTTCATCACGGCGTCGGCGTCGTCGGCGATACCGGCCTTGACGGCCTGGTTGGAGACAAAGCTCAGAGCCTCGTCACGAGAAGCGAAGTCCTCGGCGACAAAGACGTTCTCGACCTTCACGAAGTCGGAAGCCTCGGCCTTGGGGGCCTCGACAGCAGCGGCCTTAGGGGCCTCAGCCGGCTTGGCTGCAGGAGCGGGCTTCTGGTTCTTCTCGAAGTCGTACTTCTTGAAGGCCACGAACAGGATGCCACCGACCACGGCGCCGATGAGGATCGCGAGGACCCACTGCGGGCCGTTCTCGACAACGGGCAGGACCAGGAAGCCGCCGTGAGGCGCCGGATCGTGAACGTTGAAGAAGATGGTCAAGATGGAAGCGATGGAAGAACCGACCATCATGATAGGCATGACGGGCCAGATGTTCTTGGTCATGAACGGAATGGCGCCCTCGGTGATGTGGGTGCAACCAAGGATAAGGTTGACGATACCGGCGTCATGATCCTCCTGGCTGAAGTACTTCTTGCCGACAACGACGGCGAAGGTGGTGATCAGCGGCGGAACGATGCAAGCGGCGGAGACGGCAGCCATGAAGTTGGTGCCGAAGTTGTAGGTCTCGGTGCCGACGCCAGCTTCGAGAGCGGTACCGAGCAGGAAGGTGCCAGTAGCGTAAGCAGCCTTGTTGACCGGGCCGCCCATGTCAAATGCGCACATGCAGCCGATGGCCAGGCCAAGGATCACCGGACCGGAGTTACCGAGGCTCTGCAGGAAATCCATCATGCCCTGGTTAATGGCAGCCATGGGGCCGGAAATACCGAGCATGACCAGGCCGACGATGGCGGTAGAGCACAGCGGATACAGGAAGATTGCCTTCAGGCCATTAAGGCTCGCGGGAATTTTAGAGAAAACCTTCTCGAGCAGCAAAATGACATAGCCGGCGAGGAAGCCGCCGACGATGCCGCCCAGGAAGCCAAAGCCCACACCCGAGCCTCCAGCGTCGATCATACCGGTATCGGCGTTGATGGGAAGACCCTGGATGGCAATCATACCGGCAACAAAGCCGGGGACGAGCGCCGGGCGCTTGCCGATAGACTCGGCGATGTAGGCGGAGAGCACCGGAACCATGAGGTTCATGGCGATACCGCCGATAATCTTGAGCATCGCGGCAAAGCTGTTGTAGTCGGCAGCCGTCGAATCAAAGGACGTGATGCCCCACAGGAACGAAATGGCGGTCAGAACACCACCGGCAACGACGAAGACCAGCATGTGGCTGACGCCGTTCATGAGGTGCTTGTAGATGACGTGACCGATGGACTCCTTCTCCTCGACCTCGTCCTCGACATCGGCGGCAGCGGCAACCGTGTCGTCGCCCTTGGCGGCGAGCGCGCGGTCGATCAGCTTTCCGGCGGCCTCGACGGACAGGGCCTTGGAAACACCGACGGAAACCATGGGCTTACCGGCGAAACGCTCAGCCTGGACATCCTTATCGGCTGCGACGACGACGGCCTTGGCACCGGCGATCTCGCTCTTGGTGAGCTCGTTCTCGACACCGACCTGGCCATGAGTCTCGACCTTAATGGTCAGACCTCGCTCGGCAGCTGCCTTCTCCAGCGCCTCCTTCGCCATGAAGGTGTGCGCAATGCCGGTCGGGCAACCGGTCGCGGCGATGATGTCAAACTTAGCCATGTGTCCCTCCTTTTTAAGTTCTGCGCCCGCAGGCGCTCCCCACACGCGCTTCAATGCGCGTTTTTCCACACTTGAAAGATACCAACCTACCGTCCGCATGAGAAGAGACAAGGCGCAATTCTCCGGTGAAAGGTTCTTTCATAACCGTAAACGGTAAGTGAAAGTTTACCATCAACACTTGAAACGGCAAGGTGTATCTTGTAATTGAAAATGTCCGTATACTATGGCATAAAAATCGAGTCCGATTTTCATGCCAACCAGGAGCCATCCATGACCGATAGCAGCAAGAGCGCGCTCTCCCTTATTAGCACGCACAAAGGGTACAGCGATTCCGAGCAGCGCATTGTCGACTATATATTGGAGCACCAGTCCGAGGCGCCGCGCCTGACGGCCGCCCAGCTCTCTCGAGCCGCTGCCACGTCCGAGGCGACGGTTTCGCGCTTCTGCCGCAAGCTGGGCTTTGGCAGCTTCCGCAGCTTTCAGTTTTCGTTGGCGCGCGACTTGGAGAGTCAGCGCAACGAGGGCCTGACCGACGAGGTCTCGCTCGACAACATGGAGCAGAGCCTAAAAAATATCCTCGCCGCCAAGGTGAGTGAGCTTAATGCGACCATCGACGGCATTGATCACGACACGTTGGCCGCAGTTGTACACGCGCTTAAGAATGCCGGCGTTATTGAGTTCGCCGCCGTGGGCAATACGAACGCGGTCGCGCTCGATGCGACATTTAAGTTTTCACAGCTGGGCCTTCGCTGCATGGCAAGCACCATCAGCGAGACCTCGATTGGCTTCGCGCTCACGTTGCGCCCTGGTGATGTCATCGTGCTGATCTCGAACTCAGGCAAGTCGCGTCGACTGAACCGCATGGCAAAAGCAGCTCGCGATTGCGGCGCCACTGTAGTCGTCATCAGCAGCGACAGCAAGTCTCCACTTGCGCGCCTAGCCGACTACACCTTTAATACCGTCAATCACGAGGCACTGCTGACAACGGGCGACTTCGCGTTCTCCAAGATGAGCGCCACGATGATCATCGAGGTCATCTACAACTTCCTGCTGCCCGAAATCGAGAACGCGCGCGAGCACATCAGCTACTACGAGGAACTCATCCAACCGGATAAGGTTGTGGAATAGACATTTTGAGGAGCCGAAGGGCGCCATTCGCCACGAAACCGGCCCATCTACTACGTTTTATCCGTATGGCCCAACCACATACCGAAAATAGAGAAAACCGCAGGCGTTCTACCTGCGGTTTTCTTTTTGCAATTCTTGACGTGGTTCCCGATGGCCTATTAAACGTAGTAGATGGACCGGTTTCGTGGCGGCCGGGTCGAACATACATGTAACGGCTCGGCCTAAGCACGCGCTTCTTCCAGCATCTGCCTGGCGTGCGCCAGGCTTGCCTCGGATTGATCGCCGCTCAGCATGCGAGCGATCTCGGCAGTACGGACATCGCCGGTCACCTTGTCCAGATGCGTTTGGGGAACGTCGCCGGGCTCTTTACTGACCACGTAATGCTTGTCGGCCATGACGGCGACCTGCGCCAGGTGCGTTACGACGATGACCTGATGCGTAGCGGCGAGATCTGCCAGCACGCTCGCGAGGGCACGCGCAGTAGAGCCGCCGACACCGGCATCGACCTCGTCGAAAACCAGCGTATCCACGCCATCCGCGTTGCCAAGGACGACCTTGCTCGCCAGCATAACGCGGCTCAACTCGCCACCCGAGGCAATGCGGCGCAATGGACGAGGTGTCAAGCCGGCACCGCTGCGATATAGCAGCTCGTAGCTCGAAGGGCCCGCCGGCGTCCATTCGGCACGCGGAAGATCGCGCGACTCCCAGACAAGCTCGGCACCGCCCATCTCCAGGCGCGCCATCTGACGGCCAACCTCGTGACAAAAGCGCGGGGCAGCGGTGTTCCGCGCGCGTTTAAGTGCCTTGGCGGCAGCAAAGAGCTCGCGTTCAGCGCTCCCGAGTGCCTCGCGAGCCTTCTTGATCTGCTCATCACCATCATCGACTAGAGACAGCAGCTCTTGTGAGCGGTCGCGCATGGCAAAGACATCGTCCATGGTGGGACCCCACTGACGCAGCAGGCCCTTGAGGTCGGAATACCGCTCGCGCATGCGAGCGAGCTCACGAGGGTCAAACGCAACGCCATCGCGATAGGCACGCAGCTCGTTGGCACAATCCTCAAGCGAGATACAGGCATCCGAAAGCGCATCGGCAATGTCGCCCAGCTTGCGATCGACGGCAGCCATGCGTGAAAGCTCGGCCACGGCGCCATTCACGGCATCGAGCGCTCCCCCTTCGGCAGCAAGCGATGCATGGGCCTCGTTGGCCGTCGCC
>CABTAA010000110.1 GCA_902482615.1 uncultured Collinsella sp. | reverse complement strand
TGCCGCCGATGCCCTGGCCTGCGCCATCTGCCACGTAAACCTCAGCCGCACCCGCGCCCTCACCGGTGGCGAGTTCTATCAACAGAGAGGAACCGGATACTGATGATTTCCCAGCTCCACGGAACGCTTGTCGAGGCCACGATGAGCTCTGCTGTCGTCGATGTGTCGGGCGTTGGCTTTGGGCTCGGCATCTCGGGCAGCACTGCGGCCACGTTGCCGACGCCCGGCGGCGAGGTTCGCCTCTATACCCGTATGCAGGTGCGCGAGGACGCCATGACACTTTTCGGTTTTTCCTCTAAGGATGAGCGCACGATGTTCGATCGGCTCGTGTCCGTCTCGGGCGTTGGCCCGCGCTTGGCGCTCGCCGTGCTTTCCACCTATACCGTGGGGCAATTGTATTCGCTGGTGATGGCCGAGGACGACAAGGGCATGGCCAAGGTGCCCGGTGTGGGCAAAAAGACAGCTCAGCGTCTGATCCTGGAGCTCAAGAGCACCTTTGCCAAGGACAAGGGCTTTGTGCCGGTCGACGTGATTCCCGGCCAGGTTGCGATGCCCGTGCCCGCTGCTGCTCCCTCGGCCATCGATGATGCCCGTGCGGCGCTCCTTTCCATGGGCTTTAGCCCGCAGGAGACCGATGTTGCCCTGAGCGGGTATGATGGGCAGAATATGCGTGTCGAGGATCTGCTCGGCGCGGCGCTTAAGCGACTCGGAATGGATGCGTGATGTGGGAAGCCGATGACTCTCAGGACCTGTGGGCGACGCCCGGCAACTCGCCGGCGGCATCCATGGCGCACGGCGAGCGCATGGTGGGCTCGGAGCTGACGGCCGAGGACCTCGATGTCGACCGCACTTTGCGTCCCCAGCGCCTGGATGACTACTGCGGCCAGGAACACATCAAACAGAGCCTGCGCGTGTTGATCGAAGCGGCGCAGAGCCGCGGCGAGACGCTCGACCACGTGATTTTCTCGGGCCCTCCGGGTCTGGGCAAGACCACGCTGGCTACGGTTATCGCCAACGAGCTGGGCGCTCAGATCAAGACGACGAGCGGTCCGGCCATCGCGCGCACCGGCGACCTGGCTGCCATCCTTACCAACCTGCAACCGGGTGACGTGCTGTTTATCGACGAGATCCACCGCCTCAACCGTTCGGTCGAGGAGGTCCTGTACCCCGCGATGGAGGACTTTGCCCTCGATATCGTGATTGGCAAGGGTCCGGCGGCGCGCTCGATTCGCCTGGATATTCCCAAGTTTACGTTGGTAGCGGCAACGACCCGCTCAGGCATGTTGACCGGCCCGTTGCGCGACCGCTTTGGCATTTCATATCGCCTGGATTACTACACGGTCGAGGAGCTCGCGCAGATTGTGACGCGCTCGGCGGCTATCCTGGGCGTGACGATCGACCATCCCAGTGCGCTCGAGATCGGCTCGCGTTCGCGCGGCACGCCACGTCTTGCCAACCGCCTGCTCAAGCGCGTGCGCGATTACGCACAGGTGCGTGGCAACGGCCCTATCGAGCTCGATATCTGCCGCCAGGCGCTCGAGTTCTTCGAGATCGACGAGCTCGGTCTGGACTGGATGGATATTCGCATTTTGGAGACGCTCGCCAAGACGTTCTCCGGTCGTGCCGTGGGACTTACGACCCTTGCCAGCGCGGTGGGCGAGGACCCGGGCACGCTCGAGGATGTCTATGAGCCCTATTTGCTGCAGTGCGGGTTGATGATTCGTACGCCGCAGGGCCGTCAGGCAACCCTTCGCACCTTTGAGCACCTGGGGATTGAACCTACCGTTTAGGGCGCTTTGTTTTGGCGGGCTGTTGGGCTATCGCTGGGCATCGGGTAAACATATCGCCGTTCATCGGGTATGGGCGTTTTACTGTTGCGCGCCCGTGCTATGCTGAATTGGTCTTTTTCTCATTCGGTAACGAAAGGACCGCCCATGCCTACTGACATCGAAATCGCACGTTCTGTCACGCCGCTGCCTATTACCGAGGTGGCCAAGAACGCCGGCGTCGACGTTAAGTACCTTATTCCGTACGGCTTCGACAAGGCTAAGGTCGACTATTCACTGCTCAACGAGTCGACTGATCACCAGGCCAAGCTCGTCCTCGTGACCGCCATCAACCCCACGCCCGCCGGCGAGGGCAAGACCACCACGACCATC
Source organism: uncultured Collinsella sp. (assembly GCA_902482615.1). GTDB lineage: Bacteria > Actinomycetota > Coriobacteriia > Coriobacteriales > Coriobacteriaceae > Collinsella. Next base: position 3,791 of record CABTAA010000110.1, on the reverse strand, counting down.
GGTCTGGCCGATGGCCTGCGCCGTCGCGGTGTTAAGAGCGCCGTGGCCCTGCGCGAGCCTTCGCTCGGTCCCGTCTTTGGCGTAAAGGGTGGTGCCGCCGGCGGCGGTTGGGCCCAGGTCATCCCTATGGAGGACATCAACCTGCACTTTACCGGCGACTTCCACGCTATCGGTGCTGCCAACAACCTGCTGGCCGCCATGCTCGACAACCATATTCAGCAGGGCAATCAGCTCGGTATTGACGTTAAGCGCATCACTTGGAAGCGCGTCGTCGACATGAACGACCGCCAGCTGCGCCATGTTATCGACGGCATTGGCGGCAAGGCCCAGGGCGTGCCGCGCGAGGACGGCTTCGATATCACCGTTGCCTCCGAGGTCATGGCAATCCTGTGCCTGTCCACGAGCATCAACGACCTCAAGGAGCGCTTGGGCGAGATCGTCGTCGGCTACAGCTATGCCGGCGAGCCCGTCCGCGCCCGCGACCTTAAGGCTCAGGGTGCCATGGCTGCCCTGCTCAAGGATGCGCTCAAACCCAACCTGGTTCAGACACTCGAGGGCACGCCCGCGTTTGTCCACGGCGGTCCCTTCGCCAACATTGCCCACGGCTGCAACTCTATCATGGCCACGCGTATGGCGATGCGCTTTGGCGATGTTGCCATTACCGAGGCCGGCTTCGGTGCCGATCTGGGCGCCGAGAAGTTCCTCGACATTAAGTGCCGCATGACGGGCGTTCGCCCCAGCGCCGTCGTGATCGTCGCGACCGCTCGTGCGCTGAAGTACAACGGTGGCGTCGCCAAGGCCGACCTCAACGAGGAGAACCTCGAGGCACTCAAGGCTGGCATGCCCAACCTGCTGCGTCACGTCGACAACATCCAGAACGTTTATGGTCTGCCCTGCGTGGTCGCCATCAACCGCTTCCCGACGGACACCGAGGCCGAGCTTGCGCTCATCGAGTCCGAGTGCCAGAAGCTCGGCGTCAACGTTAAGCTTTCCGAGGTCTGGGCCAAGGGCGGCGAGGGCGCGCTCGACCTGGCCGATGAGGTCATGCGTCTGATTGAACAGCCGAGCGAGCTCAAGTTTGCCTACGAGGACGGCGCCGATGTTGCCGATGCCCTCGAGGCCGTTGCCACCAAGGTTTATCGCGCCGATGGCGTCGACTTTACGCCGGCTGCCAAGCGTCAGCTCGCCGAGCTGCGCGAGAACGGCTTTGGCAACCTGCCGGTGTGCGTCGCCAAGACGCAGTACAGCTTTAGCGACAACGCCAAGGCCCTGGGCGCTCCCGAGAATTTCCGCATCACGGTGCGCGAGCTCAAGGTTTCCGCCGGTGCCCACTTTGTGGTCGCACTGACCGGCAGTGTTCTGACCATGCCGGGCCTGCCCAAGGTTCCCGCGGCCGAGAACATCGACGTCGACAACGACGGCAACATCACCGGCCTGTTCTAAGCTCGCTGCTCATAGCCGCTTGCCCGCCCCGTCGCGCCTACCAAGGCCCGGCGGGGCTTTTTGATCCTTAGGCCCGCGCATGTCTTGTAGATACCGACGGACTCTGCCCATCATAGGCTTTTGCGCGGGTAGAATGCATGGATAACTTGAGGCTCACGCGCGACGGAAAGGAATCGTTGCATGGATCAGGACAAGACAACCGTGATGGGCGGCTACGGTTCCGCGCAGGCTGGCGATAGCGCCGATGCGACCCGCGTTGTTCCCAACCCCGGTTATGCCGACCCCGCCGCGACGCAGCCTTCTGCCGAGCCCACCCGGGTTATGGGCTATGGCGACACGGCGCAGGATTCTTACGCTGCATCTTCGCAAGGCCCCTATGGCAACGCAGCTCCGGATCCGTTTGATTACGCGCCGCAGGATTCTTATGCTGCCTCGACGCCGAATCCCTATGATGACCTGCCGCAGAATCCCATTCCGCAGCCTCAGCAGACGACGTATATGCTTCGCACGGCGCAGCCTCGCTACGAGTCGCGCGAGCCGTATCGCGAGTACCCCAAGTCGATTCCGCAATATGGCGAAGACGAGGAGAAGAGGCCGTCGCGTTCGTCGAGCGTGATCAAGAAGATCCTCATCGTGCTGGCGATCTTCTTTGCGCTGTCGGTTGTGTTTGCCATCGTGTCGGGCATGCTCAACAAGCGGGGGAGCTCAACGGCCGATACCGCTGCCGAGCAAACCGAGTCCGCCTCGTCTAGCACCGTCGATTTGAGCGATATCCCGGGGCAGTACTGGTCCAACGCCAAGAAGCTTCTCAAGTCGCGCGGCGCTGATCTTTCGAATGCCGTGGTCCTGACTGATGATGGCTCAACGCCCGTCGTCGATGCCAACTGGGTCGTTACTTCTGCCTACTATAACGACAGCGGCAACCTCGAAATTCAACTCACGCACAAGAACAGCTCGGGCAACTCGTCCGACGGACAAAGCGGTACCGACAGCTCGAGCTCCAATACGCTGGAGGACTTGAGCAACAAGGCACAGGAGTTGGGAGACAAGGCGCAAGAGCTGGGCGACACGGCACAAAACCTGGGCGATACCGCGCAGAACTTGGGCGGCATGGCGACGGATGCCTGGAACGCCCTGCAAAACGGCATCTCGGGCGCGCAGGGAAACTAGCTGTTAAGCAGGCTACAGCTGCTCGGCCGGACGGTCGGGCGAGCTAAAGCCCGAGTCAAACGTAACGACGCATGAGGCATCGGGTCGGCGCTCGTGCACGATGCGCGTGACGAGCTCCAGCAGTTCCTCGTCGTCCACCTGATCGCACTTGTTCATAAACACAACCAATCTGGGAACGTTTACCTGACGAGCCAACAGAATGTGTTCACGAGTTTGAGGCATCGGACCATCAGTTGCAGCACAAACGATGATAGCACCGTCCATCTGAGCAGCACCAGTTACCATGTTCTTTACGTAGTCGGCGTGACCCGGGCAGTCTACGTGAGCGTAGTGACGCTTTTCGGTCTCGTACTCGACGTGTGCGGTGTTGATGGTTATTCCACGGGCCTTCTCTTCGGGCGCCTTGTCGATTTCGTCGTAGCGCATCGCGGCAGCGTGTCCCTCCTGGCTCAGCGCCATGGTGATGGCGGCGGTCAGGGTGGTCTTGCCATGGTCTACGTGACCTATGGTGCCGATGTTGACATGGGGCTTAGTGCGTTCAAATTTTGCCTTTGCCATTTGAATCTTTTCCTCCGTATTCAATAAGTCGTTTTTTTATTCAGGCGCGTTTTTACGCGCATTGCGCAAATCCTTTAGTATTTGCCGAGTATCTTCTTCGCGATTGCGTCGCTGACCTGCTCATAGTGGTCGAACTGCATCGTAAAGGTACCGCGGCCCTGTGTTGCAGAGCGCAGATGGGTAGCGTAGCCGAACATCTCGGAAAGGGGACACTGGCAGTCTATCACCGTGGTCACGCCGCGGTTCTCCGTGCCGACGATCTTGCCCCTTCGGGAAGTAATATTGCCCAGCACATCGCCCACGTATTCATCGGGAGTGACTATCTCAACGTTCATCACGGGCTCAAGCAGCACGCAGCCGCCCTTTTCCATAGCCTCCTTGAGCGCCATGCTGCCCGCGATCTTGTACGCCATCTCCGAGGAATCCACCTCGTGATAGGAGCCGTCCAGCAGCGTCGCCTTGAAGTCCACCAGCTCGTAGCCGCCCAGCGCGCCGCTTCCCGCCGCTTCCTTTATGCCCTGCTGTATTGCGGGTATAAATTCCTTGGGTATGCAGCCGCCCACGGTCTTGTTCTCGAACACAAAGCCGGAGCCGGGCTCGCCCGGGCTGAACTCCACCAC